>JAGPEO010000047.1 GCA_018056925.1 Phycisphaerae bacterium | reverse complement strand
TTTTGCGCCGCGCCGGAATCTCGCGCCCGAACACGTCCCGGCCCGATGAGCCGGTCCGGCCGCGCTTGATGCGTCCGATAGCCGTTCCAGCCGAGACAGTCTTGATCATCGAGCGCGCAAAGTGGTCGACTACTCCTTCACTTGTCTGACCGCTTGACGCTTCCTGAAACTGTTCGTCGAGCTCCAACTCGTCGTCTTCGGGCTCGATCGGCGGCGTGCCTTCGGCCACCAGGTACCGCGACGGAACGCCATCCCCGCTCTCCGTATCCCAGAGTTGAATGTACTGCTCGACACGCCCGTAAACGGCCGGCGAAATCCGTATTTGTGAGGCCTCGAGCATTTCGAGTATTTCAGCCAGGCTGGGCGCAGCGCCAGCTTGCTCAGATTGCCGGCGCACGATCCAGGCGCTTGCACCATCGTTCGAGACAATTGTGCTCAATGGACAAGTCTGGATGTCTGTGCTTCTGCCCATAGCACTTCTCTGGGCGGGCGGTCCGAGTTGCCGAGCCCCGCTTCGCCGCGGGGCCGCGCCCTCGACTTATACATCGACCGATCAAGTAACGGGGTCCGTAACGGTGGACGGGCCTCGGTTCTGATGCGCCAACGGCGGGTTTGCACGGCGTGCAGAGCCTGATAAAAAATGCAGGCGTAGCCGGGCATATACTAGAAGAATGTGCCGTTGCCAGGCGTGACGCGAGTTAGGCATGCGAAAAGGCGTTGTAGTAGTAGTTCGGCGAGCGGGGCGCTTGCTCGTGATTCGCCGTGCGGCCCACATCGTGGCCGGCGGCGCCTGGTGCTTTGTCGGCGGGGCGATCGATCCCGGGGAGACGCCCGCCGAGGCGGTCGTTCGCGAGTTCCGTGAGGAGGTCGGCGGACGCGTGCAACCCTTGCGCCCGGTCTGGCACTACGTGCGACCCGACCGCAGTCTACATTTGGAATGGTGGCTCGCGGACCTGGACGGGCAGGAGTTGACGCCCAACCCGGCCGAAGTGGCCGAGTTGCGCTGGTGCCATCCGGACGAAATTGCCCAGTTGCCCGGAATCCTCGAAAACAACCTGGCGTTTCTCAACGAGGTCGGACGCAGACTAGCTGAGGAACAGGACTGACTGATGCC
Organism: Phycisphaerae bacterium; assembly: GCA_018056925.1. Lineage (GTDB taxonomy): Bacteria > Planctomycetota > Phycisphaerae > UBA1845 > Fen-1342 > JAAYXS01. The sequence goes on along the minus strand of JAGPEO010000047.1, from coordinate 14,785 downwards.
CTACGGCTGGCGCCCTCGCATATTGGCGCGCATGCGTTCGAGGTCTTCCTGACACTGTCGAAACGAAGGATCGATTTGCAGCGCCTGCACCAGGTACTGCTCCGCTTCCGCCAGTCGGTTCTGCCGCGCGCGGAGAATTCCGAGCGTGTGCAACACGCGCGGGTTCTGTGGCTCAACCTCCAGCGCAAGCTGCAGATTCTGATCCGCCTCTGCCAGCCGCCCAAGCTGCGTTAGCGCGATCGCCAGGTTGTGCAGCACCCGTGCACTCCGCGGGTTCTCACGCAGCACGATGCGCAGGTTGTCGGCCGCCTCCTGAGTGCGACCGACCTGCATCAAGGCGATGCCGTACGAGCCGCGAAGATACGTGTCCTCGGGAATAAGCTTCAGCACCCGCTCGTATATGGGGATTGCCTCGTGGGGACGGCCCTGTGCCGCCAGCGCGGTGGCCACCAGCCCAGCTGGCCGCGGCGCGTCAGGCAAGATCGCGAGCACCTGCTGAAGCAATGGCGTGGCCGCGGCGTAATCACGCACCTGCAACAAGTCTCCGGCCTGAACGGTCAGCTCGAACTGTGCGGTAAAGTCCATGGGATTGGCCCCCTCCGGCTCAAACCGCTCCAGCTCCGGCCCGTTCACTTCGTCCGGGCGAACGGCCGTCCCGGCATAGCCCAGCGACTCCAGGCGCGCGCGATCCGCGTCGCTCAGCGTCGCCGCGGCGTCGCTGTCAGGGCGCGCCGGCGGCGGCGATTCAGCGACAATCATGCGCAGCCGCTCACGCAGCCGCGCCGCGACGTCCGGGTGCTCTGCGATAACCGAGTTCGTTTCGGCCAGGCTGTCGGCGATCGCATACAACTCGGGCTTTGGGGCCAGGATGTACTTCCACTCCTGGTCCATAAGGCTGCGCAAGCGCGAAACGCCGAACTGCGCGTGAGCTTCAAACGACTCGCTGTACGCCTCCAGCGCGGGCACGGCCATTTCACCGCGCAAGCACCCGGCCAGGCTTACGCCCTGTGTCTGTTCCACAGGCGGCAAGCCCAACAGCGCCAGGATCGTGGGCGGCACGTCGATCGTGCGCACGACTTCCGCGAGCGACGTGCCCGGAACCACCGCCTCCGGGCAGCGCACGATTAGCGGCACGTGCTGCGTGCTGTTGTACAGCAGGTACGCATGCTGCGATTCGCCGTGTTCGCCCAGACCTTCGCCATGATCGCCGACCAACACCACGATCGTGCGCTGCGCGAGGCCCAGGTTCTCCAACTCGCCCAGCACCAGCCCGATCTGCTCATCCATAAAGGCGATCTCATCTTCGTAAGCCTCCGCCGGCGTGAACGGCGGGCTGCGCTTCGTCTCATACGGGTGGTGCGGGTCGTAGTAATGGACCCAGAGAAAGAACGGGGCCGGCGCCAGCGTCTGCAGCAAAGATATCGCGTCGCGGCTGATTTCGTCCCCCTTGCGCTCGGCCGATTGCGGGTCGTCGACCGAAGTCTGGCTTACGTCGTGAAAGTAGTCAAAGCCCTGGGCGAAGCCGAACTGGCGGTTGAGCACGAACGAGGCGACGGTTGCCGCGGTGGCATAGCCGCTGTCCTTCAGCACCTCGGCTAGGCTGATGTTCTCGCTTGCGAGGGGAACGGTACTGTTACGCCGCACGCCATGCACGAAGGGGTGGTTCCCGGTCAGAATGCTGGCATGGGACGGTCCGGTCAGCGGCGCCGAAGCAATGCAGCGCTCGAATAGCGCGCCTTCCTGCGCCAGGCGGTCGATGTTGGGCGTGCGGCCGCCGGGTCGCCCATAGCAGCCGAGGTAATCGGCGCGGGTAGTATCCACGGTAATCAGCAGCACGTTCCGGCCGTTGCCAAGCAGGGGCCGAGCGGCGGGGGGGTGCTTGGCGGAGGGCCGCTGGGGTAGCACGTAAAGGAAGATGCCGACCGCAAGCGCCGGCAGGACAAACGCGCATGCCCCAAGCAGGATGATCCACGAACGCCGCGAAGGCCCGGGCTGCGTCTGCCGGGACCGCTTTCCCCGGGACGGCGCCTGCCCCGACTCTGCCTGCCGGGACGGCTTGATGTTAACAAGCACGGGGCGTTTGCGATCGCGCGGCTTCATGCGCGGACTCCGATTCGGCTCGCCTGCGCTGAGCAGCGCGTGCGAAACGCAGTATACGACCGAGTACGCGGCGTTCAACTCTGCCAATGCTTGAGCCGAGCCGCGACCCTTAGCCGACGCGCTTCGCTCCCAGCCGCCACAACGCCGCGATCGGCAGCGCATACATCTGCTTCCCGAACGGCAGCGCCTGCGCGCCCGTGTACAGCACTACGCCGCGGTGGAAGCGCTCACCGGCGGCGGCCGCCAGCACTTTCAGGCCGCGGAAGTCGTCGGTGTCCAGCGTCGCCTTGTTTTTCACTTCGATGCCGACAATCTGCCGGGCGCCGCGCGGCTCGAGCACGAAATCGACCTCGTGGCCGCGATGGTCGCGGAAATGCCACAGGCTCGGCTTCGTGTGGCTCCAACTGATTTGCTTGAGCAACTCGGTCGCGACGAAGGTTTCCAGGAGCACGCCGGCCAGCTTAGGGTCAGCAGCGAAGCGGTCGGCTGTCGCGCCCAGTACATGCGCCAGCAGGCCGGCATCGCCGAAGTACAGCTTCGGACTTTTGACGATCCGCGTGATGCGATTGGTAAACCAAGGCGAGACTGGTCGCAGGAGGAAGGTCGCGGTTAGGAGCGTCAAATAGCGCTTGACGGTTACCTGGTTCAGGCCCACGTCGCGCCCGAGTTCGGCGTAGTTTGTGATGCCCCCGGCCCGCCCGGCGACGGCAACCAGCAGGCGCGGCAGGTCCACTAGTCCCTCGATATTCGCCAAGTCGCGAATTTCGCGCAGCATAACCGTGCTGAGGTAGGACTCGAACCAACGCGATCGCTCCGACTCCGGTCGCGCGATGGCTTCGGGGTAACCGCCGGCCAAGATGCGCCGTGCCAAATCCGTCCTGGAAAGCGTGCCGAGTTCAGCCGTCCCAGAAGCCGGCCACGGCGGCGCCTTCGTGGCAAAGAGCGCGTCGATGAAACCCTCGCGCATTCCCTCGATTTCGCCCTGAGAGAGCGGCAGCAGAGTGTGGATCTCCATCCGGCCAACAAACGCATCGGCGAGCTTCGGCAATTGCATCAAGTTGGCCGAGCCGGTTAGCAGAAACCGTCCGGGCCGACGGTCGCGATCCACCTCGGCCTTGATGGGAAGGATGAGTTCAGGCACGCGTTGAATCTCGTCAAGCACAAGGCAGCCCGGCGTGTTGGCAAGAAAGCCGGTCGGGTCGCCGCTCACGGTCGCCAGGACTGTGGGGTCGTCGAAAGTGAAGTACGTGGCGGGGTGATCGTGTTCGGCGATATGGCGCGCCAGGGTGCTCTTGCCGGCTTGGCGCGGGCCGTGGAGCACGGCGATCGGGGTATCGCCGAGCGCCGTCAGCAGGCCACGAGTTATGAAGCGCGGGTACATCTCTGTCGGCAAAAATAACAGATCGCGTTGGAAAATCAAACAGGAGCTGTTGGAAAATCTAACAGCCGCTGTTAGATTTTCCGCGACCCCCCTTCGCAGCTCTCGTCAGGCCCGCCTCCATCTTCGACTTGCGCTCGCGTAATTGCCCTATAATCTCCCACGTATGCCGGAACATAGCTCGTCCAATTCCCCGTCAGCGTCCGAAGGCGTCCCTTCGCCGCCCCCGCAGGACCCCGTCCCACCGCCCCCGGCCGCAGCGCCGCCGGAGTGCCGGCCAAATGGCGACGCGGCCCGCGTGCAGCGCCTGCGCGACAAGATCGCCAACTTCCCCAAATCGCCCGGCGTCTACCTCATGAAGGACCGCGAGGGCGTGGTGCTCTACATCGGCAAGGCCCGCGACCTGCGCGCCCGCGTCTCCAGCTACTTCCAGAACTCGACCGACCTGCTCGCCTCGCGCGGCCCCGAAATCGCCCACATGGCCACGCTCGTCGAGGACATCGACTTCCTCGAATCCGAGACCGAGGTCGACGCCCTCCTAGCCGAAAACCGCCTCATCAAGGACATCCAGCCGCGCTACAACGAACGCCAGAAGGACGACAAGAGCTTTCCCTACCTGGAGATCACCACCGGCGACGACTTCCCCGCGGTCTACGTCACGCGCAAGCCGCGGCTCAAGGGTGTCAAGCTCTACGGCCCTTTCATCGCCGCTTCCGGGCTGCGCGAGGCGGTCAACGCCTTGCAGAAGGTCTTCAAGTTCCGCACCTGCGAGCTGGACATCCGCGACGACGACCCCAAACGCCGCTTCTTCCGCCCGTGCCTGCTGCACGCCATCGGCCAATGCACCGCCCCGTGCGCCGCCTACATAAGCAAGGAAGCCTATGCGGCCGACATCCGCCGCCTGATGCGCTTTCTCAATTCCAAACGCAGCGTCGTGTTGCGCCAGATGACAAAGGAGATGGAAGCCGCCGCGGCCGAGCGACGCTACGAGGACGCGGCCGTGTTGCGCGACCGCATCAAGGCCATCCAGTCGCTGGCGTTGTCCGGCGATCCCGACGAAGACGTGCAGCCCGAGGTGTTCCACATTGATCCGCGGGCCGGACTCGACCGCCTGCAACGCGTGCTCGGCCTGCCCGACGCCATCCGCATCATCGAAGGCATCGACATTGCCACGCTGCACGGCGAGGCCTCGGTCGGCTCGCTGGTGTGCTTCATCGACGGCAAGCCCTACAAGGCCGGATATCGCCGCTTCCGCATCAAGCACGTCGAGGGCGTCGACGACTACGCCATGATCCGCGAGGTGATCGTGCGGCGTTATCGGCATGCGGCCATCGCCGAGGAACTGTTCCCCGACGTCATCCTGATTGACGGTGGCTTGGGCCAGCTTCACGCGGCTTTGGAGGCGTTCAATTCAATGTATGAAGCCGTCGAGGTTGAAGGCGGCCGGGCGATGCGGCCGCCGATGGTGATCGCGCTGGCCAAGCGTGAGGAGTTGCTCTACGTGCAGGCCCGCAGAGAGCCGCTGCGCATGGCGCGCAACAACGAGGCCCTACGCCTACTGCAACAGATCCGCGACGAGGCGCACCGCTTCGGGCAGCACTACCACCATCTGCTGCGCCGCAAGAAAGCCTTCGACGAAGATGTAGCCGCCGGCCGCCGCCCGCCGCGTGCCAGTCGCCGCAAATCCGCGCCCGAGCCGCCCGCGAGTCCACACTCCGCAGGACCGGCGAGTCCAAGCCCTGCGGAGCCCAGTCAGCAGCGCGACGCGTCCGCCGAGCCGCGCCCACAAGAGCCGCAATCCGGTCCCCCACGAATTCCACCGCAATCACCCTTCAAGCGGCCGCCTAAGCTCAAGCCCGGCGAGACGCATCTTGATCCCAGCGAATCCCAAATCCCTCCGACGGAGGATTGACCTTGCATAGAGGCTGTTAGCGACATTGTGGGGGCGAGAGGGCTGGTCGGAGCAGGTAACGCGCGGGCGGGAGATTCCTGGCGGCATTCCGGGCCGACACGCCCCGGCTCTGCTCCTCTTGATCCCTTGATCCCTAGATACCTAGATCCCTCTCGCTTCGGACCACACCCCCCGGCTCTGCTCTGGCCCCCACCTCGCCGCTACGAACTCAACTTCGGTACCGTGAAAACGACTTTCTCGTCTGGAGCCTCGATCTCTTCCACGTGGCTGACGCCGGCCTTGCGCAGCCAAACGAGTACCGCCTGAACGACGTCCTCTGGCGCGCTGGCGCCGGAGGAAATGCCGACACAGCGCTTGCCCACCAGCCAGGCCGGGTCGATGTCGTCCGGGCTGTCGATGAGGTACGACTCCACGCCGCGGGCGCGGGCCACCTCGGTTAAGCGTTGCGAGTTCGACGAATTTCGCGAGCCGACCACGAGCAGCAAATCTATCCGGTCCGCGATGCGCTTGACGGCGTTCTGGCGGTTCTGCGTCGCGTAACAGATGTCGTTCCTGCCCGGCAGTTCCAGTTGCGGGAAGCGCCGTCGCAGAGCTTGGACGATTTCGCGCGTGTCATCTTCGCTGAGCGTCGTCTGCGTCAGAATGACGCCTTTTTCACGCGGGTCCAGGTTGAGCCGGTCGATGTCCTCCAGCCGCTTAATCAGGTCGGTGCACTGCGGCGCCTGGCCCATCGTGCCGACCACTTCATCGTGGCCGGCATGCCCGATCAAAATAATGCGATAGCCGCGCTCAGCGTAACGCCGCACCTCGTGGTGCACCTTGGTCACCAGCGGGCACGTCGCATCCACCAGCCGCAACCCGCGGCGCTCGGCCTCGCGGTAGACTTCGGGCGGCGAACCGTGGGCGGACAGGATAATGACGGCGCCGGACGGCACCTGGTCCAGCTCATCCACGAAGGCTGCGCCGCGTTCGCGTAAGCGCTGGACTACGTGCAGGTTATGCACGATCTCCTTGCGGACGTAGATCGGCGGGCCGAATCGCTCCAGCGCCGTTTCCACCGCGCGAATGGCGCGCTCGACGCCCGCGCAAAAGCCGCGCGGTTTCGCTACGATTGCCTGCGCCGGTCCACTCTCGCCCATATCAGGAGTCGGAAATCCTAAACTTAGGCTCACAAACTTATTATATGAGCGATTTTAGGTTGGCCACGTCGAGGCGGCCGGAGCGCCGGAAGCGTCTGCGCGGTTAGGACCGCTCGCCCACTACGCCTCACTGCGGAACGTAACCCGGTACCTCGCGCTGCGGCCCGAAGAAGAAGTCTTCCATGAACTGGCCCAGCACCTGGTTCGACTCGTCCGAGGTCGGGTCGAGCCGGAACTCATTGATGATCATGCGCATGTGATCGGTCCACATCTCCCAGGCCTGGGCGGAGATCGTATCGAGCACGCGCTGCCGCAACGCCGGCCCGCCAATCAACAGGCACATTTTCAACGCCTGTCGTCCACTCGGCGTGGTTTCGTCGATGCCCGGCAGTTCCTGCCCCAGTTTGGCACACTTCACAATTTTCGCGGCCATATCGTGCTCCAGACGCGTCCCCAGCGGGCGCGGGTTTGCCATATTCTAGGTCCACCTATCCCGATGCGACATGCCGCACAATGGCGAGCCCGAGGGGGCAAACCGCCTGGCAAATCGGTCCGATTCCGCCGCAGCGTCGGCACGAGCCGGACAAGCCCGGGGGCCGTGCGACCCAGCGCTGCTTGTGCGTTTGCACTTTGGTGTTTTGCACTCAGCCCTTGCCGACGCGCCCCATCCGCTCCAGAACCGCGCGCACCAGAATCGGCCAGGCCACCGTCGCATCCGCGTACACTTCCGCGTATCGCCCGCCCTCGCTCTCCGGCACGAATTTGCCCCACGAAACGCCTTCAGAATAAGTGCAGCCGCTCAGGCCGCCCCAGTGCGTCGGCTCCGGACAAATCCGCACGCCGTACTGGTAGCGCATCAGGCCGCCCACGGCTCCGTTGGTGTTGCGGTGCAGAATCTCGGCCATCGGCGCCACTTGCTGGGCCCAATTACGCGGCACGCCGCCGCCGATCGTGAAAATGCCGATGCGCTCCGCCCGCAGCGCCCGCTGCAAATAGTCGTCCAGATCGCGCAGCAAATCGAGCTGAAGCTGCGGCTGTCCCGCCAGCCGCCGCCGCAGATTGAACAGGTACAAGTCAATCCCCAGCTCGCTGTCGGTGAACGACGGCACGTATACCGGCACGTCGTTCGCCGCCGCGGATTGCAGGATGCCGCGGCCGGACGTGGTCTGCCTCAGGTGCTCGCCCAGCCGGCGGTGCAGCTCATGCGAGCCGAAGGGCTGCTCCGGCGGCATCTGCTCCAGCACGCTGCGGATGATGCCCTCGGCCGCCGCCAGGTTGGTCTCAAGTTCGAGCGTGTCGTAGACGCGCGCGTAGCCGGCCTCGTAAAGCTGCTCATCGCTCCAGCGGTGGTCGTAGCGGAAGTGCGTATGCCCGGTTTGCTCGACTAACCCGTGGCACATCAGGGCCCCGGTGCTGACGATCGCGTTGACCATCCCCTGGTCGATCATCTCCGTGATGACCAAGCCCATCTTGGCCATGGTCATCGCCCCGGAGAGCGTCATGACCACGAAGCACTTGTCGTCGGTGGCCATCTGGTACAGCACGTCGGCCGCCTCGCCCAGGTTGCGGCCACTAAAGGCGGTGCGCGACATGGCCCGCAGCATCTGGTCGAAGGTGGCGGTCTTCATCACGTCCAGCGGCTCGAGCGGCTGAAGCTGGTCAGTCCAGCCCTGGCCTAGTTTCTCCAGCGGGCGAACCTGCGGCTGCGGCTGCGGGTGCGGATCCATTACGACCTCCGGTGTTCCGGCTTTAAGGGGACAATCGTGCCAGAACCATAGGCCGCGGACGGGGATTGTCAAGCATGGGCAGGCGCCCAGGCTGCGGGCCGACGGTCCCGTGCGGTTCGTTCGACGGACACGAGCGATCAAGAGAGAGGGATCGAGGCGTCAAGGGATCGAGGGGAGAGCAGAGCCGGGGCGTGTCGCCCCGGAATGCCGCCAGGAAGCTTCCGTCCGCGCAGTTGCCCCCCGTCTCTGGCGTGTCGCCCCGAAATGACTGTTTCGACCCACCAATACGGGTCAGCACGCAGCGAGCGGTTGAATACCGCACCGCAGCTCCAAGCCGACCTCATCTCTAATGGCGAAACGCGGTCAACAATTCCCACCTCCCCCAATCGATAGCTTGACGATCTCCCGCTAATTACTGGCTGCAACACATAGCGGGGGACGGAACAGCGGTTACGGACGCTGGTGTTTCCGGCGTCACTTCCGCCCAATGTTCGACCGCGGCCAGGACTTCCGGGACGCCGATGTCGTCCATGCAGTTAGGTGACTTGTCGCACGCTCGCCGGTAGCACGGCGCGCACGGCAAACGCGTGCAGATCTTCGTGCCGCACCCGTAAAGATCGATCTCCTGGGGGCACGTGGGGCCGAATAGCACTACCGCCGGAACACCCAGCGCGATCGCCACGTGCATCGCCATGGTGTCGCCCGTCACGACCACGTTGCAGCGTTCCACCAGCGCCGCGAATTCCAACTCGTGCAGAGCCGGGGACGAAGGCGCGTCTTGGGCATGGCGCCCCGCACCCAGGCCGCCTTCGCTTCCGGCAGCACAGACGTCCACGACCGCGGGACCGCCGCCACGCCCGACCAATCCCGCACACGCCGCTGCAATCGCCTTATTGGTCTGTGCTTCGCGCGGGCCACCGAGCAGCGCCACCCGCCAGCCGTGCTTACGGACCAGCTCGCGCGCCAGCCGTGTGAACTTCTCAGCCCGCCAAATCTTGTTGGCGAACGCGTCGCCCGCGCCCGTGTTGAGCCCGATCACCTTCTCGTGCGGCTCGACTTGGTGCGCCTGCCAGCGCCGCCCGGCCCAGCGGCAGTGCGCCGCGCCCGGGTAAAGCTGGTATCTCTCGCCGCGGTACGACAGCCCGACTGCTTGGTAGATCAATTCCTGGTACGTCTTCTGGTTGCAGCGGAACTTGAACTCGTCATCCAGCCCGAGCCGGAAATACGCCGCGCACTGCGAATTCAGCGGAAACACCGTGCCAAACCGGCTCAGGCCGATCCCGCGGCGTTGGGCCGCGCGCACCCGCATCGCCAGCGCCGCGGGGGCCGGCTCCTTGTCCAAACTCAGGCACAGGTCGAACTGCTCGCATTCCAGGTGGCACAAGCTCTCGGCGTCAAACGGCAGCAGGCGATCGATGAGCGGGTGGTTCGCGAGCATCCGCACCCCGGCCGGACGCGAAACCCAGGTGATATGACTTTCGGGCCAGGCCGCCTTCAAGCCCGGCAGCAGAGCCGCCGTCCGAATCACGTCGCCCAAGGCCCCCAGCTTTATCAGCAAAATGCGCGCATCAATGGGGCGGCACTGAGGACAGCTCGTTGGGCAGACGCCTTGCACCCCCGCCGCACATGGCCGATCCCCGCGAAAGTTCCGGCAGTCCAGACGCAACCGCGGCTCGACGACACTGGCCGCGGGCAGCTCGGGGTGTGGATTAGGATGAGAGACAGGCGGGTCCGGCACGCTGTTCTCCAGATGCAAGTCTTCTCGGACGAAAGGGCGGCGGGCCTGAGTGCGACGGCAATAGTTGGGGAGTGGCGCCGGCAGGGTCCACATAACTGGCGCGGCAGCCCGCAGAATTCATGGCACTCCGGCGCGTCGCCTACGTGGGCGCAAGGGTTGCCGTGCCGCCGAGGCGCGCCCGCGGGGCTGGTAATCCGCGGTTTTGACTACTCGGCATGCCAAATTGCCGGCACGAGCAGCAGGTTCGAAGCGTTGAACAGGAAATGGGCCGCAACCACGGTCAGCAGACCCCCGCGCCGCGCGTAAATGGCGCCCAGAACGATGCCCATCCACAATGCTATGAGCGCGTTGAAGTAGCCGGCTCCCAGATGGGCTAGGCCAAAAAAAGCGGCGGAGGTCAATATCGCGAGCTTGGGTGCGCGGAATAGATCGGTCAGGTAACGCAGCAGCAGGCCGCGGAAGAACAGCTCCTCCGCCGCGGCGCCGATGGCGGTCACGAGCAGCACGAGGGCGGCCCGGTTCTGCGTGGCCGCCGCAAAAAGCGTCTTGGCGGTAGGGCTGCCCACTTCGCCGGTTGGGCGAAACCAGAGCCAGTACGGCACAGCAACGAGCACGTCGAAGGCGTAGATGCAGGCCACGGCTGAAATGGCCCAAATCAGTTGCGCCGGAAGCCTGTCGCGCGAGCGGATCAGCGACGGCAAACCGCGCAGTCGCTCCAGTCCCAACGTCAGAAGCGCAGCCAGGACCATCAGCAGTGAGAAGTAGAAGGCGGTTTGATCGAAGCGGTCCGGCTGGTGGGGTGCGAACCACCATGCGCAGAGCGCAGGCCCGGCCCGGTAAAAGGCGCCCAGCGCGATTACGAGAACGAGCAGGCGCCAAGCCGCGGCCAGACGCGACAGACGCGTTGCGCGCGCTGGCAGTGCAGCTTTCCGCGAAGGCACTGACTCCGACAGTCCTGGAATTTCAGGCGACACAGATTGCTATCGCCCTATGACGACACCCGGCTGGAGCCGGGGACGTGCCGCCCCGGAATGCGGCATCCAAAGATCAAGAGATGCGCGACACGCCACCTCTAGATCCCTAGATCCCTCGATCCCTTGATCCCTCAATCCTATTCGAACGCCCGCACGATCAACGTATCGTTCTGCCCGCCGAAGCCGAAGCTGTTCGACAGGCACGTGCGGACCGTCGCCTTGCGGGGCTTGTTCGGCACGTAGTCCAGCGGGCAGTTCGGGTCCGGTGTCGAGTAGTTCGCGGTCGGCGGGATGATGCCGTCGCGGATGGCCAGCACGCAGGTGATCAGCTCGACCGCGCCGGCCCCGGCGATCAGGTGGCCGAGCATGCTTTTCACGCTGCTTATGGGAACTTTTTTGGCCAAGTCGCCGAAGACCGCGCCGATGGCCAGCGACTCGATCTTGTCGTTCTCTTCCGTGCCGGTGCCGTGAGCCGAGATGTAGTGAATGTCCTGCGGCGCCACCTTGGCGTCCGCCAGTGCCGCCCGCATGGCGGCGATCGGGCCGCGCCCGGTCTCGTGCATGTCGGTCACGCGGAAGGCGTCGGCGGTTGAGCCATAGCCGATGATTTCGGCCAGAATGCGTGCACCGCGGCGCTGCGCGTTTTCGAGCGATTCAATGACGAGGATGCCGGCCCCTTCGCCGAGCACGAAGCCGTCGCGGGTGGCGTCGAACGGGCGTGAGGCGGTGGCGCACGAGTCGTTACGCGTGGACAGGGCGGTCAGGCGGTTGAAGCCGGTTACGCCCAGCGGATGGATCATGCTGTGCGCACCGCCCGTGATCATCACGTCCGCATCGCCGCGGCGGATGATCATGGTGGCCTCGCCGATGGCCTGCGTACTGGCGGCACAAGCCGTCAGCGTGTTGAGGTTCGGGCCTTCGGCGTGGAAGCGGCAGGCGATGTGGTGCGCGGCACAGTTGGGATCCTGCTCAAACTCGCGAACCGCGTCGAGCCGCTCATAGGCCACCTCGGCCCAGCGCACCGCGTCGAGCTGCCGGGCCTGCGGATCCCAGCCGGCGACGGCCGCGGCCACAAAGTTCTCGAAGTCAATCGGCCCTTCGCCGCCGCCCAGGTAAACGCCGGTCATCTCGGGGGTTGCACCGGATTCCGACCGGTCAAGCCCGGCATGCTTCCAGGCCATTTCCGCCGCGCCGAGCGCGAAGCGCGCGTTGCGGCTGGCCGTGCGATGGTCTTCGGAGTGCTCGCCGAGCGTGGCTTGGAAGTCAAAATCCTTCACTTCGGCCGAGAACTGTGTGGGGTATGAACCGGCGTCGAAGATGGTCGTCGGCGCGATGCCGCTCTCGCCGTTCAGCAGGCGTTGCCAGACGCGCTCAAGCTCGCAGCCTAGAGGCGTCACCCAGCCCATTCCGGTTATAACTACTCGGCGGTTCATAAAAGCTCTCAGCTTTCAGCTATCGCTATCAGCCGGTTACTCGTGCCAGCGTTTTATGACCAGTGCGGCGCATTGGCCGCCGGTCAAGGCAAAACCCGTGCTGAGGACGTATTCGATCTTCGCATCGACCGGCCCGCCCGTGACCAGCTTCAGGGCGCACTCCGGATCCGGCGGCTGGCTGTTGATGGCCGGCGGGATGCGCCCGCTATGCACGGCCATAACCGCCCCGATGAATTCAATCGCGCCGCTGCCGGCGCCGTTGTTACCCAGCCCGCCCTTGATGCTCATGACCGGCACGTCGGCGGCGCGCGGGCCGAGCACTTCGCGGATGCCCGCGGCTTCGGCCCTATCCTGGTGCGGAATGCCGTAGCCGCTGGCCGTCACGAGATCCACTTGGTCCGCGCTGATGCCGGCGTCCTTCAAGGCCTTGCGGGCCGCTAGTGCCAAGCCGCGGCCGTTGGGCGAAAGTTGCCCCGGCTGGCCGGCTTGGAAGACATCATTGGCGGCGCCGAAACCTACGAGCTCAGCATAAATCCGCGCGCCGCGTTTTCGCGCGTGCTCCAATTCTTCGATGATGACCAGGCCGCCGCCCTCGGAAACCACCGTGCCGTCGCGCCCCAGCGCGAAAGGCCGGCAAGCGCTCTCGGGCGCGTCGTTGCGCTGACTGAGCCGCCCGCCGAGCGACTGACGCAGCAGGGCCATCGGGTTGGCCTTGCTTTCGGCGCCGCCGCAGATGCACACGTCGGCCACGCCGCGGGCGATACCCCGGCAAGCCTCGCCGATTGCCAGGTGGCTGCTGGCCTCGCCGCAAGTCAGGGTGTTGCTCGGTCCCTCGGCGTCATGAACGATGGTCACGTGGCAGGCCAGCATGTTCGGCAGGAACTTCAGCAGCCACAGCGGCGTAAGGTTGTTCATGCCCTCGGCCCCCCATTTGCGAATGTCGAAGACGCCGCTTTCGGAGGCGCTGTGCAGGGCCTCGGCCAATTCGTGCAGGTCCGCACAAATTAGGCCAGCGCCGATGTTTGCGCCGAAGCGCGCCGGGTCGAAATTCGGCTCGCCCTGGACGTCACCGCGATCCAGCAGGCAGCGCGTCCGCAGGCCGGCGTCGCTGACGGCCTGGTGTGCCGCGGCCACCGCCAGCACGATGTCGCGGGCCATGATCTTGCTGGCCTTGCGATAGCTCTTCGGCACGTAGTCCGCGATTTGCAGCCCGAGCACCTCGCCGCCCATCTGCGATGCGAAACGGGCCGGATCGAAGGCTTGAATGCGGCGAATGCCGTTGCGGCCTTCTAGCAGACCATTCCAGAAAGCGGCCACCCCAACGCCAATGGGCGTGACCGGACCGAGTCCCGTAATAACCACGCGCTGCGGGCTCACAGCTTCACACCTTCGGCCGCCTGGCCGCGGTAAGTCTTGAGCAGGGCCATGAATTCCTCGGTAAACACAAAGTTCTCCTCGGGGAAATTCAGCCCGCTGAGGTTCTGATCAATGTGCGAGAAGACAAGGTCGACCTCGCCGATCAAACGCTCGCTGGCGTAGATGCGGCCGCTGGTCGAAGCGGCTGAGTCGCTAAGCTGCTCGATGACGGCTTCGTGGCGGATCTGCTGACCCGGCCGGACGATTTCGTGGAAGGTCGCGCGTTTCACCTTCGCCAGGATCACCTTTTCGGCAAACTGCCGCGCCTCACCCACGAGAATCCCGGCGGTCTGGGCCATGCCTTCGATCATCAAGCTGGCCGGCATGACCGGATAGCCGGGAAAGTGATCGTGCAGGTGGTCCTCGGCGAGCGAGACGTTCTTCACCGCAACGGCTCGCCGGCCGGAATCGAATTCTTCAAAACGATCAATCCAGACCCAACGCACAGGAAGCTCTCAGCTATCAGCCATCAGCCAGTAATGCAATGCACAACAACTCTCTGCCGCCATTATCAGCCCAAACCCCCCACGGGCCGACAAGTGTGCCACTGCTTGAAAGCGCCGCTTCAAGCAGTGCAACCGCTCGCCAGTGGCTTACGCCGCCTGGAGTTCGAGCTTGGCCTGCACGAAGTTGATGATCGTGCCGACGGTAAAGACATCCGAGATTTTGTCGATATCCGGGTCTTTCTCGAAGGCGCTCAAGTCGGCGTGCGGCATGGCGCTCTTCAGCGCCGCGAGGCCGGTCGCGTTCAGGCGGCGGTTCTCGACGTAGGCCGCGTTGCTCAGGATTTCCCGCGGAATCAGCTCTTCCTGCGGGATCTTGATGTTGAACGCTTTTTCCAGCCGGAAGACGATGTCGAGGAAATCGATCGATTCGGCGCCAAGATCGCCGGTGAGGGTGGCGCTCTCGGTGACCTCGTCTTCCTCCACGCTCAGCGCATCAACCAACGTCTGCCGGACTTTCTCGAA
>JAGPEO010000360.1 GCA_018056925.1 Phycisphaerae bacterium | reverse complement strand
GCTCTTAACCAGCGTTGGCGCGGCGACGATTTGCTCGCCCCGTGCCAGCGCCGGACGTTGGTACAAGTCAATGACCGATAAATGATACCGCCCGTGGAGATGGTCCTCACAGAGCTGTTTGATGCGCTCAATGGCCCGCGCGGAACGCTCCGTACTGCCGGCCACGTACAGCCTGAGCGTGTAGTGCTCCGGGCTGGCTCCGCTGACCTGTTCCTCAAGGGCGACCAATTCTCCTGTGGCTGTTTTGGTTCGCGCCACTCAGCACCTTCACTCTCGCGCCGGCCTGCGGCGCGCCTTACTTTGGCCCGCATAGCGGACCCTACCGGGAGCGCAGATCCAGTCCGACCAGTACGCGCTCCTTGTTGGACAAATCGCCGATGATTTTCTTCAGCGGCCGAGGAAGCTGGCGCACCAGCGTTGGAACGGCCAGAATCTGGTCGCCGCGCGCCAATTTCGGGTTTTGTAGCAGATCTACAATTTCAATACTGTACTGGCCGGCCAAATGTTCATCGCAAAGCTTTTTAAGGTTGTCGAAAGCGGCCACGGATTTGGGAGTCGCGCCCGCCACGTACAGGCGCAATCTCCAGGTCACCGCCAGCCTGCGGACCGGCCGGTGCGGCCCGGCTTTATTGATTCTGGTTGAAGTGTTCACATGCTGTCCCTCCGCGTGCGTAGTGGAGCGTCGGGCAACGCGTGAGGCCGGCTGGAAGCCGTCACGGTCGCCATCGACCTGTGGACTGCCTCGTATGCAGCTCGAAACGCGCGACGTTGCCCTTCGGCCTGTGAAGATTTGTTTCACGGTATCTGCTCCGACAACCCCGCCCAAGTTTTGTAGATTGCAGTGGGCGGCAAGCAGATCGTTTGTCAGGCTACCACGCAGATAGCTGCCGTTTCAATAGCGAAATCCTATACGACCGCCCCGTCATCTGCATGGTACTAAAGGCCAATATCGAAAATAAAACGGGTCGCTTTTTCGGCCGTAAATTGGCCGAGTCAGGGCTTGGCGCCAGGGATCGGTGTCAACGGATTGCTAGCATCCGCCCCGCAGAAACCCGGAAATTCCCGGCAAAGACTGTTGCGAATGACCGAGACGTCGGCCGCCGAAACCCCCGCCTCCTGTGCCGCCTTCAAAACGGCCTCAACCCGGCCGCGATCGCCGGCTTCGCCCGCCAACCAGGCGCGCCAGCTCCACCCAAAGACGTGGTCCGGCCGATACCGCAGTGCGGCGGTAAGCCAGGATTCGACGTCGGGCCGCCGCTCGCGCGGCTGGCGGATGTAAATCCGTGCCAGCTCGACGTAACTGTCCGCCAGGGCCGCACTTAGTTGACCTTCATCCGGGCCCTGCAGCAGCGCGGCGGCCTCCGTTTCGAGCCCCTGCGCCAACAGCGCCAGCACGAGCAGCGAGCGATAAGGCTGGAGCAACGCCGCCTGCTTCTGTTCTTGAATCACAGGCAGCCGCGAGATGGCCTGGTTCAACAGGTCCGCCGCGCGGGCGGCATTCGCCGGGCCCTCGACCAGCGCGAACTCCGCCTGTTCGAGCAGCGTGACTGAAGAGAGGCTCGGAAATCGGCCGTGCATCGCTTCGTATAGCGTGAGCGCCCGGGCGGCGCATTTCTGCGCCGCAGCGAAGTCCCCCTGTTGGGCCGCGACGTAGGCCGCGACGCGGTAGACCTCCGGGGCCCGCGAGTTGATGAGGGTGTCGATGTCGGTCTGCGGATCGAGTGGACCGACCACTGCCAAGGCGTGTTCCAGCGCCACGTCGAAACCGTCCTGTGCCGCCAGCCGCGCCAGGGCGTCACGCCAGCCGTTGCGGGTCTGCTCGAACGACAGCGGCTGACCGGCCAGCGTGTGAGCGTCGGGAGCGCGGAGCGCATCACACAATAGGCGCAGGCCTTCGGCGGGCGGCCAGCGGTAGGTTGTCAGCATCAGCAGCGCTTCAAAGTCATAGGGGCGATACTTGCGCTGCGTCAGCCAGGCCTGCACGGCGCGGCGCGTCCACTCCCCGGCTTGTTCGGGGTCGAGGTCGGCGTGCAGCTCGGCCAGCAGTTGCGCCGCCCCAGCTTCCATATTGGCAGCCCCCAGGATGGTCGGGGCGCGCCGCCCGAGCCGCACCGCATGTTCATACGCCGCCAAACCGCGTTCAACCGCCGCCTTCCGCAACGGCGACAAGGCGGGGCTGGTTGCGGTTGCCTGCGTGCCACCGCTTGAAACCCCACCCCGTGTGCCACTGCTTGAAGCCGAAGCTTCAAGCAGTGCCGGCCCCGAACCGGCCGCCGCGCCCCCTGCAACCGGCCCCGCCGAAGTCGAACTCATCGCGCCGCCCGCATCACACGCCCGCCCTTCGCTCCGCACGCTCTCCCGCGCCAGGGCCACCGCCCCGTTGAGCAGCGCCTGTCCGGCCCGCGCGTCGTCGATCAGCATGCGGACCGGATCGAGGACACGCCCCTCCGCCGTCATACGGTGCTGATACGCCTCATCATGCCGCTCGAGCAGCGCCGCCTGCCGTCCCCGCTCCTCGTGCAGCACGCCAGACCAATTCTGCAAAGCGAAATAGAGAGCCCCCAGCGCTAACACGCCTACTCCAAAGGCCGGAGCGATACCCCACGACCGGCCAGAAACCGGCCCCATAGGAGCAGCCGTCGTCCTGCAAAGCGCCCAAACAATCCCTAGCAACGTGAAGAAGATGGCTGGCAGCCCCGGCAGGCGCAGGCCCGACGAAAAGCAGCCGTCGATCATCAGGGCCACAATCCCTGCCAGCAGCCCGGTATACAGCCATTGCTCGCCCGGGCGCAACCGGCGCCGCAGTAGCAGTCCTCCGGCCACCAGTGTGCCCAAAAGTCCGCCGACGAACGTGACGCCGCCCACCAGCCCGATCTCGCTCAGCACTTCGAACAGCTCGTTGTGGGCGTGCTCGACCATGTCCCCCATGAACGCGTTCGGATCAAAGCGCCGGTCCTGTACCGAGTGCTGCGCCGCCAGCCGCGGATAGCTGCCGGCCCCGTTTCCGGCCACCGCCGTCAGCCAGTTGTGATCCCACAATTTCGCCGCGTAGCGCCAGGCATAGAGCCGGAAACGAATCGTCGCGCTGCGCCCCATGGCCGCGTCCAGCCGCGAGTACTGCATTAACGATAGCGCGATCGCCAGCCCCGCCGTCAGGGCCACGCCAATCACGGCCCAGCGCAGCCGCGGTCCGACCCGCAGCAAAGCGATCGCCATGATCCCGCCGGCCAGTCCCAAGCTGGCCGAGCGTGAGTCCGCCAGCAGGAAGCACCAAACCAAGGGGATCAGAGCCGCGGCCGCGGCGAACGCCACCCGCGGCGCCACTACCGCGCAGCCTGTGAACAGGCCCTCAACTGCCGCGATCACCACGCTGACGCAGATCAGAATGCCGGGCAGCATCGCCGCGGACAACGTAATCGGATTGCCTAGCGGGAACCCGGGCCGGTGATACGGATTGCGCTCGTAGTAATACCAGATGCACAACACCGCCCCGACCGTGCTCGCCGCCACGAGCGCGGCCAGCAGCTTGGGAACGTCTTGCGGCTCAAGCGTCCACGCCAGCGCAATGGCCC
>JAGPEO010000046.1 GCA_018056925.1 Phycisphaerae bacterium | reverse complement strand
TATCAGTACAACGGCATTTCGCTCGCGCAACTGGTGCGTTACCCTGTCCGGACAAGCACTCCTTCTTCAGCGGTCGTCTATGACGCGATCAATGACACACTCTATTCGGAGTACGATCCGGCGGGGGCGACGATCTTCAGCCTGTACGCCTTCGACAACGGTTACGCACACGGGTGGCTCACCGACGACACGGCGTGGCCCCCGCTTCCGGGCAGCATAAAGCAGCATTACGCCCTGACCGCAAACCTTGTCACCGGGGAATGGACGGTCGGCGTGCTGCTTTACAGGGCCAGCAGCGAAACAGCGGGGTTTCTGTCCGCTGTACATGCGCTTCAGTACGGGCGCACGCGGGCGGCAGGTTGAACCCGTTTCCGCATCTCCACAACGGCCCATCGCCTTTTGGAGAGAAAGCTGACCGTGAGAACCTCATCAGCGGTGCCCCGTTCCAGACTCATAGCGGGCCGGGGTTTCGCGCTGAACTGCGCGGTCAGTTCCGCGAGGTGTTCCACTATGCCCCCGAACCAGAGGTTCCGCTCGACGACGCGTGGGTCATCATGGGGTCGCCGTTCTTCGACCTGAATATCCACATCAACAGCGCCAGCGATCCGCGCCGAAACTACCGGCGGCGCTACACCGCGACCGGCGGTATCGCTGGCTGGTCGGAGGGGATCACGATCGTCACGCCTGACGGCAAGGGCAAGGGCTACTTCACCACGATGGAGCCTTTCTTCGGCGATTGGGCGGACCTCGACATTAACTTGCTCGGGCGGTACGGGCGAAGCGTCAAGCAGCAGTTCCACGTTACTGCGTGGGCTTACTCCATCGAATTCACGCAGCACTACATCACGCCGATCTACATGGACGCGTGGCTGTACTACTTCGACTACATCATTCATTTCCGCGCGGAAAACTGGGCCTACATGGATGGCGATGTACAGCGCAATCAGCAGATGCTCAAGGCGACGATCAGGGACAAAGTCACTCGTGAGTGGAACACGGTGTTTATCCCGCCGATGACCATGATCGACCACTATGACGCAGGGATGTTCCGGCCTGTACTGACACTGCCCGACCGCATGGTCCTCATCGGCTGTGAGCACCCCGACAACTACCCCTCGGTCTATCACGGTAACCCGCTTACTGGCGGCTGGTCGAAATCGACCGGCAACCTGTCGGCGGCTTTCCCCGGCGACGTGGCGTTTGCTCCGGCTGACTGGGCGACGGAACAAGAGTGGGGCGACAACCAGATACCGCCCGTGACTGACCCGCAGGACATGCGATACGGTTGGCTGAACCAGCTCACGCAGAAGATTCGTGTGCGCTCACGGGGGTCGATGAGCGAGTTCGCCGCCATCAGCGCCCGCCAAGTCGTGTTCATGACCGGGGAATATCCGCTTGTGGCCGGCGGCAGCACTGGCGCGCTATCCACGAGCGTCATCGACGTGCTGACCGGCGCGGTGAGCAACACCATAACTCGTTCGTTCGCCTCTGGCATTCCCTATTGGTACGTCGGGTATCTGACTATTCTCGGGCGGGACTCGTGGGTGCTCGAATATGTGCGGGGCATGAACCTGAGTGATACCCGCGACTTGATGAAGGTGGAATACACATTCGACGGCGGCGCGAGCTACACGGACATGGCTTTGCTGCCGGGGCAGATACCGCATTCCATCGTCCCGTTCAGACCGGTCGAGAAAGACGAGCACGGGGACATAGTCGAGTTCGAGGCGGTATTGCTTTGCGCGGAAACGGACGGACACCGGACCTATTCCACGAAGGATTTCATCGAGTTCAAACGCGAGGGCCTCGCCGCCAAGGCCGAGCTGATCGACGATGACACTGACTTCGTGAGGATGTTCAAGCTGGGCAACCGGCTTGATCCGGGGCGGATCAACCCCCCGTTTCCATGGACGAATGACACAAGGGTCAAACTGCCAGATTGGTGGTAAACTCCCGCACTAAGGAGCCTCGCCATGGTCAATTACGGTACGCGAAAGACGAAACTCAGGGTCTATCACCCCGGCACGCCGGGGGTTTTGGCGTTCCCCGGCCAGCCGTACCTGCCCGCGCGCACGGTAGTCGTGCAAGAAAAACAGAGGGTGTACAACCAGCCCACCTACAAGTTCGTGCCTCTCAGCCAGATTCTAGGACAATACTGACATGGCGGTGACTCTCGCTCAAATCGATGCCATCGACCAACAGATTCGGCAAATCCAGTCTCAGTACGAGGCTGCCCGCAACGCCTATCGGGCGACCATTCAGCACCTGCGGGTAATCAGCCCGCAGGAAGAACAGGAATGGTTGGCACTGTCTTACGACTGGCAGTACGTCCAGCAGCCGGCGGCGGAAACCGCCTGCATAAACGCACAGACCTACCCGAACCAGACGCAACTGGCGATCGAAACCAACGCGTACAACGTCGCTCGCTACAACTATCAGCAGCAGATCATGACGGGACCGATGCGCACGCCCGGACATGTCTGGACTGCCGCCGAGCAGGCGTACTGGGATGCGAACATGGCGTCGTTCGACGCCAACTACAATCGCCCGCTGTACTGGCAACAGGACGCCGCGACGAAAGCCGCCAAGACGTGCTTTGCCAACTGGCTGGCGGCGCACCCTGACCCGTGGTTTGACGAGCAGGCAAAAGACGAAGCCCTGTACCAGCAATTGCTGGGGCAGTGGGAAGACCGGAACTTGCCGCCTGTCCAAGCACAGCTTGATGCGCTGTCCCAGCAGCGAGCGACGCTGGTCAGTCAGTACAACGCCCAGCAGAAAGCTACCGACACTACCACCGCCTCTACCGCCCCGGTGCCCGCCCCGGCGAACAGCTCCTACGCGGCGGGCGACGCGTATGCGCCGAACTACAGCAACAACACGCCGCAGCCGTCGCAAGCATCCAGCGTCAATTCGACCGGCTGGATTCCCGTGTATGGCCCGCCGCCGCCCGGAGGTTCCGGCAGCAACAGCCAAGAGGGCGCGTCCCGTGTGCTCGTCGGGTACATGGTTCCTGTGGAAGGGACTGGCGGCTGGACAACGAAGACGGTCAATGTCTCCAAGGCGGTTCCCTCGCAGCCGTACATCCCGCCGTCGCCGGCTGTTGCCGCCGCGCCGGGGTACTTGGAGATGTCCAACAACTTCGGCTGGAACGCCACCGACCGCAGCATAGACTTCATCATCAACAACGGATACGCGGAGTTTCGCCCGCCGGTCAGCGACATTGATCTTTTCGCCGGCTTGGCCCCGCTGTCCGGGGACCGCACCTACCGCAAGATCGACGCAGCTTTCCGTGTCAGTCATGGGAAAGTAACGCCGTTCCTGCACGGGGCGCCACTACCGATATCTGGCATAGCAGACTGGTTCAGAAGCACCAACGGACAAGTTTCCTCGTGGGACGGCGTCGATGAGTACCACATCGCCCTGCTGCGGCTGAAGCTGCACGGAACCCATGTCACCTTCGAAGCCGACTATGCCCTCAACGGCGATGTGTTTGTCACCGAGACAATTGGCTCCGGGGAAACCATAGCGAAGCCCCCGCTGTACCTGACGGTCGCGGCATATTCTGCCGGGGACGAGATCGACATGGCGAAGATCGGTTTCCTCCCGCAAGGCTCGGCGACTACCCTGCGCCCGCTGGCAGCTTTCGGCCTCGGCGATCCGGTGCGCGACGTCAAGGAGGGCAGTGCAGTAGTCCTCGAATACCTGTTCGGCCACGGCGGCATCTCGGACGAGATGGTGGGCGAGGGCGCTCACGTGGTTCTGCAACGGCTGACCACCTACGGATGGACGGCGGCGCTGCGCGGCTATGCGCGCTCGCAAGTCACCTTGGAGCCGCTTGTCATGTCGTCCTATGTGCCGTCCCGCTCCGCAGGCGTGTTGCCGCTGCTGGCGACGCTCGGCTCCGACCGGCCGTACGGGCAGGCGATTCTGGTACTCGAACCCCTGACGGGCCTCTCCTATGCTGGCCTGCTGGAAACCGAGTACGGCATTGGCGACGGCGTGCTGCCATTCCTGTACGTCGCCGCCACCGGCCTGAGTGGCGAGGTTGGCAATGCTGCCCTCACTCTCCAAGCGATGGACACGCTGAGCAGCGGCACGCTGTACCCGCCGGTATCCCACAGCTACGGCGTACTGCCCTTCATGTTCAGTCACGGCGGTATCTCGGACGAGATGGTAGGGGAAGGCGCGAGCCTCGTGCTTGAGTTCCTGCGGTCGGCCTCGGAGTACAGCTATGGCGGGCGCATCTATGGCGAGAGCATGGGCGAGATGCCGCTCATGACTACGTTCAGCTCGGCCTACGAGGGGAACAACACCGCCGCGCCGATGGAGTTCATGCTCGCCGCTGACCCGTGGTTCGTCTTCAACCGGCTGACTGCCGAGCTGATCTCGACGGTCCAGATTTCCGACAGCTTCCTGTACCGACTGATCATCAGTGGGAACCTGCCCTGCGAGGTCATGATCGCCACCGACGTGCGCGGCGTGGCGAATTATGCCGTGATGATGCTGACCAATGTGTCAGTCAATTTCGGTGTGCCGGCCTTCTTCGGCGACGCCACCACGCTGGTGCAGAACGTCGTGACCAAGGCCACCTCGGCATACGAGGGGTTCAACTTCAACAGCTACGGCGTCATCGACGGCGAGGCTTATGGATGCCGCGCCGACGGTCTGTACCGGCTGGCCGGAAACGACGACGCAGGCGTGCCCATTGATGCGTCAATCAACTTCGGTCGCAGCAACTACAACACGTCAGAACTCAAGGGCGTGAAGAACGCCTACGTCGGCGTGTCTTCTACCGGACGACTGGTATTGAAGGTATCATACGAGGGACACGAATATCTGTACGTGGCTCGGGACTATGACGAAACGCGGCAAACACAACGGTTCGACACAGGGCGTGGCATCAAGGCGAACTACCTGCAATTCGAGCTGTACAACCGCGATGGTGACGACTTCGATATTGACTCTGTCGAATTCCTCATCATCCCGTTGAATAGGAGAATCTGATATGACAATACCCACCGACCTGTTTCTGACACCGCCGCCGACCGACGGACAACCGCGCCTGCTCACCGCATGGGCATTCGAAAACGCATGGAAAGTGGCACGCAGCAAGTCTGCGCAGTCCAGCTACTGGTTCGACAAGGCGATAGAGGCCGACGGCGGGCCGGCGCGAATGAACGCGAACGGCTTCAATTTCCAGACGACTGCCGTGGAACCGAGCGTCTATATCCCCTATGCAGCAGAAGGGGCCAGCATCGCCAAGTTCTACGAGCTGTCGAACATGGTCATTGCCCAGCTCGCCATGCTCTATGACGGGTACATGACGAAGTATTTCCCTGACGACTGCGGCTACCTGCTGGAAGCGCAGCAGTGGATTTGCAATACGATCCAGAACGGCGGTACGGGCATCCCGCCGGTTGTCGAGCGGCAGATATGGGATCGTGAGCGGTCGCGCACCTTGTCTGAGCTGACACGTAACGAGGCCGAAGCCTACACGATGTGGGCGGGGCGCGGCTTCCCGCTTCCTCCCGGCATGCTGGCGAACCAGCTCTCGATGATCCGCCTCGACGCCGCCGGCAAGATTGCCCAAGCGTCCCGAGACATGGCGATCAAGCAGGTAGAGATCGAGGTCGAGAACGTCAAGTTCGCTGTCGATGCAGCCATCAAGCTCTACGGCAGCGCCGTTGGTGCGGCGGGGGATTTCCTGAAGGCGTTGTCCATCGG
Source organism: Phycisphaerae bacterium (assembly GCA_018056925.1). GTDB lineage: Bacteria > Planctomycetota > Phycisphaerae > UBA1845 > Fen-1342 > JAAYXS01. The sequence continues at coordinate 10,326 of JAGPEO010000046.1, read as the reverse complement.
CCCGACGGCGGCGATGCAAGTTGTGCCGTCCGTCACCGACTCGCAGTCCAAACTGATCTCTGCTGCCACGGACTCCTATCGCGCGCGCATCTCAGTGGATGAACTGCGGCTGAAGGCCAGCCTGACCCCGGCCCAGTGGGAGCAGGAAGCCCGCATCAAGAACGGCGACTGGCTGACCCAGCAGATCAAGATCGAAGTCGACGCCGCCGTGGCTGCTGCGCAGAGCGTCGGCACGCAGGCAGCAGCGGCGCTGAACGGCTTGCACGCCAACACCGGTGTTACCAACAGTACGGCAGACTCGGTCAGCTACAACTACAGCAACGACACGATCGACGCGGCGCCGACGATTATCACCGTCGTCTGATACAATTGACGAAACTGAGGACATACCCATGAAGAAATGTGGACTTCGCAGAGCCTTTACCTACGGGGGCACCCCGTTGTCCCTGCTCGCTCAAATGGAGAAGGAAGAGAAGAAAGAGGAATTCATTCGAAGCATCGGCATTCAGGACCAGTTCCGCGCCGACCGGCAGAGCGCGCTGCAAGCACGAGCGGGCGATGTCTCCGACGTGGCCGGCGTGTCCAACCGGCAGAAAGCCTCCGCGCTGGGCGCGCTGGCCGAGAAAGCCGGCGCCTTCGGTACGAACATCACCTTCGACACTCCGCGCGGAATCTCGCGCACCCGTCAGATGAGGCTGGGCCTAGACCGCGGCGACGCAGAAGATCGTTCCTCGATGTTCGAGGAGAATCGCCGGCAGCAAATATCTTCCATCATGGGCTACCAGCAGGGCGGCAAACCGGACGATCCTCTCGCCCGCGCCGCTGCCATGCGCGCCAAGATGGACGCGGAGTACGGCAAGACCGCTACCGCTGCTCCGGCCCCGGCCCCCGCGCCGGCCCCCGCGCCGGCCCCGACTACGGCCCCGGTTCCCGAGCGCGACAAGGGCGCTTTCGGGCTGTTCAAGAGCCTCGGCGAACGCGCCAAGAACTACGAGCACGGCGGCAAGGGCGGCGACGAGCCGGTGTATCGGGACGAGCACGGTGTCATTCACGGGCCGAAAGGCATTGACCGCGTGCCGGGAGAAGTGGAAGAAACCGGCGAGCCGATTGCCGTCGGTGAAGGTGAGCGCATTCTCAACGAGGAGCAGGCCGAAGCACTTGACCATCACTTCGCCAAGAAAGGCATGACCACTGACGAATTCCTCGCCAAGGCTACGGACGCCCCTGTCGGCCCGACGCTGCGTCGTGGTCTGCGCGCGGCGGCGCTGGGTGGCGAGTTCGCCGCCATGAGCAACGACCAACTGCGTGCGGCTTTGCAAGGGCCGCAGGGCGAAGTCGCTCGGGCGCAGCTCGCACCGAAGCCCGCCGCCCCGGCGGCGGCGACTGCCCCCGCTGTGATGGAACACCACACGCTGCCCCAAGCAACGCGCGCCGCCGTACCGACAGCCACGCCCCCGATGATGGAGCCGCTGGCAATGAATACCGCCCCGGCACAACCGCAGGGCATTGTCGAGCGCGCCAAGGGGCTTGGCCGGCAGGTGGCAGATAGTGCCCGTTCCATGGTCGGCAGCGGCGGTGCCCCTGCGACGACTCGTCCGGGCATGGGCGTCCCCGGCCAAGGCTTGCTTGCCGAAGCGCCGGCAGCAGCGGCGACTGGCCCTGCCAAGACCGTCGGTCAAGCTGTCGGCGGGATGGCGGCGAACGGACTCAAGGCAGTAGGCAAAGGGCTGTACAGGCTGGGCGTCCCGCTGACGGCAGCGGCTGGTGCTGTTGAGCAAGTGGCTACCCCCGGAAGCGAAATGCGCACGCTGTGGGGCAACGACAAGGCGGACCTGCCGACCAAGATCGCCGGTACGCTGGAGGGCGCTGGCAACATCGCCGGCAACGCCCTGACCCTCGGGATGGTGCCCAACCCTGTCACGAACCTCGTCGGTGCCTTCACCGGCGGCGATACCGCCTTGACGCGCGGGCTGGAGGGCACGGGCCACCGGCTTGATCCGTCAGCACCGAAAGTGGCTGCGGCAGCAAAGGCGGCAGAGGCGACCAAGGCGGCAGAGGCAGAGAAGGCGGCTGCGGCTGCGGCGGCTTCCCCGCTGCGCGATCCGGTGCTCAACAAGGTAGCGGACGAGAATACCAATAGCGTGCGCGAGCTGCGCGCGGCTGGCGTGGAAGGCCCGTTGCAAGGCGACGTGACCGACCCGGCTACCGGCAAGACTGGCCGGCAGGGCATCCGGACCATCCAGACCATGAATGGCAACGTCTATGCCGGCCGTGACAAGCGCGGGCAACTGAACGTCACCGCCGGTGCTGACCTGTCCCCGGAGCAACACGCCGCCCTGCAAAACGCCGAAGCCGCTCGCACCCGAGCCGACCTCGACCGGCAGGTTCGCTACTTCGCCAATGAGAAGCTCAAGTCCGATCTCGCCTCGAACAGTCCCGAAGACCGCCGTCGCGGTCTGTTGGCGCTCGCCCATCAGCAGCAGGGCATCGACGCGCGCAACAAGGAACTGGACCGCGACGTTATCCGCCGTGGCCAAGACCTCACGATGCGCGGGCACGAACTGGAGTATGGCGCGAAGGCCGCTGCCCTGAAAAACCAGATGATGGGGCAGAACCTCGAACGCAACAACAAGGTACTCGATTCCATCCTCGGTGGCGAAAACATCAAGGTCGATGGCAAGGATGTGCCGAACACCCGCCGCCAGCAGATTCTGAGCGACATGAACATGACCCTCGGGCAGCACAACATGCACCTTGGGCACCTGACGCCGAAAGACATGCAGGAGTTCTTCACCGCCCACGAAATAAGCGAGAAGACCGAGCCGTCGGCCATCTCGAAAGCCTTCAGCAAATGGGTGCTGGGCAAGCCCTACGTGCGAGACTTCGACCCGCATCGGATGGCCGCTCGTGCGCAAGGGCCGGAGGGGCAGCCGAACGCCCTCGGGTTCTACAGCAACCCGAACCAGTCCAACGTGTGGGGACCAGCGGCGGTTGGGCGGCAGTTCCTCACCGGCGAGTACAATGGCCCTGCTTCCCGGTATCTCAACGGGCAATAACAAGGAAGACCTATGGCAACCCTGCGTGACCTGTCCCTTATCGACCCCTCGCTGACCCAGCCGGCAGCGCCGGGATCACTGCGCCAGTTGTCTCTCGCCGCCGGCTACACGCCGGAACAGGCGGTAGCAGCGGGCGCAGCGGCCAGCGATCCGATCCAGCAGGGCGCTGCGGGCACTATCCAGAACCTGTTTAGTGGCACCAAGGGCCTCGCTGCGGGCCTACAGGAGGCTTTTGGGGGCAATCCCGACGATCTATATGCCTCGGCCCGCCGCGACGCAGCCTTGGCCGCCGCAGTAGGCCCCAAGGTACAGCGCCTGCGGGACATTCAGAACCCCGCCGACGCAGCGGGCTGGGCGCTCGGCACGGTCGGCGCTGCCGCCCCCTACCTCGGGGTGGGCATAGGCGGCGGCATGGCAGGGCGCAACCTCAACGCGGCGCTCGGCAGCAGGCTGGGCGCGGACGCCGCTGCTCACTTGGGTGCGACGGCGGCATACGTGCCGAGCATGGCCGGCGACCAGATTCTCCAGATGAAGGAATATGCCCCCGACATGGACCCGCGCGAGCGGCTGGTGCGCGGTATTGGCGTGGGCGGCTTGCAGGCGGCTACCGAAGCGGTTGCGCCGATGGTGATGATGCGCACGCCGCACATGGCCCAGCCATTCATGACGGGCATGGGCCAGCAGATGCGTGCGGAAGCTGCCAGCGAAGTCGCATCGGATATCATCGGTCAGGGTCACCGGATGAACTTCCAGCCGGGATACCAGTTCGACCCGATGCAGACTATCGAGGCCGGCGCGGCCGGCGCGGTCGGCACGGCCCCGTTTGCTGCGCCGGGGGCGGCAGTCGGACACCTCGCCCGCCTTGGCGACGGTCTTGCTGACAAGGCGCAAGGGGCTGGTCAGGCGGCACAACAAGCTGGCCAGACATTCATGGACGGCGCGCAGCAGGTTGGCCAAGTGGCCATGGACGGTATGTCGTGGGCCGGTGAGCAGGCGTATGCCGCCATGCCGGAACAAGTCAAACAGGTTGCCGATTACATCGCTGCCGGCGGCAAGGCCACGATGGACATGGTCGATGCCCTAACCCCCTACGGCGAAGTCCTGTCAGACAGGGCAATTGCCAGCCTGACGGAAGCAATGTCCAACATCCACGCCGAGCAGCAGGCCGGTGCGCCGGTTGGCAAGCTGGTTGGGCAGACCGCCGCGAACCTCGCTCGGGCGGGCGCGCAGATTCACGAAACGATCGACTCCATTCATACCGGCATGGAGGCTGACCCGAATATCCCCGACGTGATCCGCCAGACCATCGCGGAGGGCAAGGAGCGCACGGAAGGCCGCAGGCTGGAGGAAACGGCCAAGTTCATGTCCGATCCCTACGCATGGGTCAAGAAAGACGAAGCCTTCACTCCCAAGATCGTGCAGCAGATGAGGACCGAGCTGACCAACGTCGGGCGGGCGCGCAGCTTTGCCGGCACCGTGGAGCGGTATCTGGACGCCAACAAGAATGCTCCGGAGGCCAACAGCAGCCGCGCGCAGGAACTGCGCGGCATGATCGAGAAGATCAAGAGCGCCAAGACGCTGACCGAGGACGAGGCCAAGCAGTTCTGGCTGACCACGCAGCAAGTCTTGCGGGCGAAGAACGCCTCTGAGGCCCTGCAATCGGTGCTGGACATCGGCGAGAAGGTCCGGGTGACGCAGGACGAGAAGACCGGCAAAGTCACGAAAGAATTGCTGTCCCGCCAGAAAGGCGTGCTGAACAAGACGGCGAGCGATGCCGTGCTGGCAGCTACCAACGGCAACAAGATGCTGGCGAACCGCATTGCCCAGCGGATCAATTTCGAGATGCTGCTGAAGAACGGTGTCACGAAGGAAGTGCGCGAGATGCGCGAGGCGCTGAAAAACTTGGACATCCCAAAGGCGGTATTCGACACCGTCGAAACTGCGCTCAAAGACAAGATCGCCGAACTGACCGAAGAAGGCGTCGTCCCGCGCCCCAGCCGCGAGGGGGCTATCGTGTCTGACGCTTTCCGCAAGGCGGTCGCCGGCGAGATTCAGGATGGCATGAATGTGCTGGGCATCGAGGACACCGCGCACATTCAGGACAAGCTGGTCGATTTTGTCTCCGGGCTGGCCGAGGGCCGCGAGGCGCACAACGACGCCGCAGCAGCGAAGGTCCGTGCTGAGTTCGAGAAGCAGTTCGGCAGCGAAGGCGGCTACGTCTTCGACAACATCATTCAGCTCGCCGTGCAGGAGTTCGGCGGCATCGGCGACAAGCGCGCCCAACGCGTGGCCGGCCTTGCCAGCCTCGGCAAGACGCTCAGTCAGCGTGCCGGCGAAGCCAAGAAGTTCATCCAGCGGGACGACACCACGATCTCCGACCTGTTGGCCGACGTCGAGAAGGCCCGTCACTATGACGAGAAGCGCAGCGAGCTTGAGGCGAACATCCAGCGGCTGGAGCGGCGCGCAATTGTCACGCCGGTCGGCACGGATGCCCGCTTCCGCCTGAACGGCGACATCGCCCGCCTGCGCGAAGAAGGGCACCTCACCGGCTTCGAGCATCTGAAAAAGAGCTGGACAGAGGCCGGTGTGGTCAAGGCCAAAGACTTCGACAAGCTGGTGACCGCGCTGGAAACCTACAGCATGAAGACGCGCGCCGAGCAGCGCCCCACGCTGCACACGAACCCGCACACTTCCGCCAATCATCAGCAGGAAACGGTGATGAACGAGCACGGGCGCACTGACAGCGAGCACCCTGTTCGCCAGAGCGAAGTCGATGCCGCCCTTCACAACGACGGTGGCGACGAGTATCAGGCGTTCCTGCGCGAGCGCGCCGAAGAGAAGTACGGCACGCAGGGCATCTCCGAGAGCGGTGGCACGGCCGCCCCGATCTACTGGGGCACGAACTCGCTCACCGAGGCCGGCGGGCACGACCCGACGAAGGTCGGTGCGCCGCTGAGCCGGCACCCGTCCGGGGATCAGGCCAAGGAGTGGAACAAGAAGTCCAGCGAATATACCAACGGCGTCGCGGAAGCGCACGCCAAGTACGGGCATCGTGTGACCAACGGGCGCGGTGTTCGCCTCGACGAGTGGGCGGCGGACATGGAAGCCATGCACGACATCCCCGCGCACAAATGGCTGAATGGTGCTCTCGACGCACTGCTGAAGCACGATCAGGAACGGTTGAAGAACCCGAAGCTGCTCCCGGAAGATCGCACGTGGATCGAGAACCGCGCCAAGCTCGCCGCCGAACTGGGCGAGCGGAAGTTCGCCGGTTTCCAGTTTTTCAATCACCCGATGAACTCTGCCTACCGCTACTACAAGATGGAGCAAGGCGACGCGTCGAACCTGACCTATTCGGCTGACCAGCTCCAGCACGGCAGATACACCCTGCGCATGAACGAGCACGGGGACAGCGAAGACATCGGTGCGTTCGTCAAGCGCATGCAGCAGAAGGATGGCAACGTCTTCGACAACTCTGTCTATCAGAACTCCCTGTTCCTGCTGAAGAAGGATGACGGCACGGCGATGATGGCGGACATCCCCACGCTGGTCATGGACATCATGCGCCACCAGTCGGCGGACAGCACGGGCGTCGGCAACAAGGACAAGCCGAACATCGCCCACGAGCTGAGCACTGCCTTCCTGAACGTGATGTCGACCTTGATGCAGGCAGACGGACTGGACAAGAAAGACCCGTTCGGCATCCTGTCCGGAGACAACGAGCGGGTGCTGACGAACAAGGACCGCGAGGCCGCAAAAGGCGTGGCTGACGGCGACCGCTCGCGGACGCTCGACCCGAACCTTGTGATCTTCCGCGATCCTTCCGGCACGGTGATCCACACCTTCGACGACAAGCAAGTGCCGATTACCGAGCACATGACCAAGCGTGCCTTCACCGTGGGCGACCTGCTGAAGATCAAGGGGCTGGACGAGTCGCTGAAGACCATCTTCAAGGCCGGCACCCCGGACACATTCAGCGGGAAAGACATCGCCGCCGTACTGCCCAAGACGGCGGGGCGCATCTCCGAGAGCAGCACGACGCGCGCCAACGAGCGCGGCGTCGCCCGGGCCGGTGTGAAGTTCGCCGGGACGCTGCACGATGTCGATGTGCACGGAATGCTTGCCCGCATGCTGGAGCGCAACGGCATCGACTCGTCCGAGGCTCTGCACCAAGGACGGGTGACGAAGGCTCTTGCCGGCATGCTGATCGGCGAGGGAATGCGTGAGCTGGAGAAAGAAGGATACTCCGGGGACTTCATTCGCCGGCAGCGGCTCAATTCGGACGACGAGAAGAAGTCGATCTGGCCTGATCCTCGCTATGACGACATGGTCGTCTATTACGAGCAGTACGGCGATGACTCGCGTTATCCGGTGACAATGAAGCAGATCAAGAACTACATCAGGGACGAGGCGCTGGAAGTGCCGCGTGATCTGAAGGATGCGGAGCTTCACGAAGCAAAGAAGAAACTTGCTGCCCTTGAGAAACTGGACAGCGAGCGGACTGAGCGCATCAAGAACAAAGAAGCGACCGAGCAGGACAAGGACAGAATCCAGCATCGGGCGCTCCTCAACGACATCAACCACGAGGTCGATGCAGTGAGCTGGGCGACTGGCGAAGGCCCCGCCGGCGAGGTACATGTCCAAGTCGTGCCGGTTGCTGATCTGCACCCGCTGGAGGTGCAGCGCCACCCGCTGAGTACCAAGGAGAAGATGCAGGGCTTCCGCACGTTCCACTACAGCACGGACAACAACTTCTCCGACAGCACGGTGGAAGGCGACAAGAAGGATGTGCAGCACGATCGTGCGGAGAGCGTGCGCGGGTCTACGGCGTGGGGCAAGAAAGCCTATGGCGAGTCGGTCAGCGCCGAGTACAAGCCGCGCGGCATGTCCGAGGTCCGCCAGCTTGCCATGCGCGAGCACTTCGGCAACCCGACGGTGGATTCGAGGAACCTGCCGGAAGGAGTCACTGCGGAGCAGATCGCTCGGGAGAAGGCCAGCAGGGCTGCGTCCCCGACCTACTCGGCCATCGAGCGCGAGGGAATGCCCCCGCTGCCCAAGCGCGATGCCACGGCAGAGGCACTGCACGGGGCGCTGCCGGAAGCAGGCACCGCTACGGCCACTCCCACCACGACGCTGCACGTGCCGAAAGGCCCCTATGATGTGTCGCATGGTCTGACGCCGGAAGAGCAGCGCGCCAATGCCAAGATCGAAACACAGGTAACTGGCACGAACCAGAAGGCCCTCGAAGACCGCGCGTTCCGCGAGGAAAGCCGTGCAGTGCAGCGCCGCCGCGCCCGCGAGGAGATGCTGACGAAGGCCAGCGACGGCGCAATCAGGACCGAGCGGGCGTACAGCACCGGCCCGATGCCGCCCGCCGAAGCAGCGATCAAGACTGAACCGCACCCCCGCTGGAACCCCGGCGAGGCGGCATTCAGCCGCGCCAAGCTGAAGGAAGACAGCACCCCCGCCGAGCGGCGGACCTTCCTTGACGACGTGAAGAACCAGTGGTTCGGCGACGCGTTCAAGTGGAAGATGGAGAATCAGGTCACTGACAAGGAAGGCAACGAAGTCTCCGGCAAGTTCGACGAAGAGAGCATGACGGCCATCGTGTCGGCGATGACCGCCGACCGCCTTGGTACGCTGGCACACGAGGGCTGGCACGGCGTCGAGACTTTGCTCAATGACATGGGCGAGCACGGTCAGCGTGTGCTGGACGAAATCTACGACCACGTGTCGAAGCCGGCGGTGATCGACGCTTTGAAGGCGCGCTTCGCCAACGACCCCGGCGTGCTGAAGCAGATCGACTCTGGCAGCGTGAGGGAGCTTGCCGCCTTTACCTTCCAAGTGATTGCCAAGGGCGAAACGATGCCGACGGTGCCCAAGCCGGCGCGCACGGTCATGCAGAGAATCATCGACTTCGTTCGCGCGGCGGCAGAACAACTGGGCATCGGCTTCACGACCAACGAAGAACGGGCCAACAACTTCTTCAATGCGCTGAAGAATGGTGAGTGGGCAAAGAACTACCAGAACGCCGCTGCCGTCCGCCGGCTGCTGGGCGAGAAGAAAGGCGACGCCGCGTTGCAGGGCATCGGCAAGGCGCTCGGCCCACTGGTCGAGGGCTTCGACAAACTCGTCGGCCACACGTCCGACCGCATCCGTGATTTGAACGTCAGCGAGTATGACGAACTGCTGGAGAGGTTCACCGGCGAGAACGGCAAGGGTGGCTACCTGCACGCGCGCCAGCAGGCCGAGATCAAGTTCGGCAACCGTGTCGGCGTCGCAATCGAGTACATGACCGACGCGCAGAAAGCGGCGTACTTCAACTCGCGGGAGTACAGCGACCTCGTCACCGAGGTGCGTCAGTACGTCGAGAAGGCCATGGCCGAGGGCGGTGTGCCGGGGGACAAGAAGGGCAACATCATCAACTCGCTCTACAACAAGGTCGATTCCTTCAACGTGGATCGCGTCGATGATCGCTTTGACGAGTTCGTCGAGGACTTGATCAAGCACGGCGGGCTGAAGGGCCAGCCGGGGAAAGCCCGCGACATCGCCAACGAAATCGTCGACAACGGCTTCTTCTACGACGGGGAAACCAAGCTGTTCGACGGCAAGCCGGATATCGCCGCCAAGTGGCTGTCGCGTGATCCCGCCGAGAAGGCAGCACGGTTCATTCGTGTGGCCACACGCCTCGCGGAGCGGGCGCGCCACTTCGGCTATCAGGACGAGAAGCTGAAAGCCTTGCAGGAGGCCGGCAACGCCAAGACCGACTCCGAAGGGCAGCAGCTCATGCAGGACTTCATCGACGCCGTCGATGGCAAGTTGGGCCGGATGTCGAACGACATGAAGAAGCTGCAAGGCGGGCTGCTGTTCGTTCAGAACGTCCATGCTCTGCCGCTGGCCGTGTTCAGCCAGATGCTGGAGCCGCTACAGCTTGCCCTGCGTCGCAACGCCATGAAGGGATCGCTGGACGCCATGTTCCGTGGCATCCGCGACTTGCCGCGCACCTTCAAAGCCTTCAACAAGGAGGTGAATCCGGACTACTGGGAAAAGCTGGCATACCAAGTCGGCACCGCACCGCACCGGATCATCAACGACACCATGTCGAACCTGCTGAACGGCATGCACATCTCGGGCACCGTCGGCAAGCTCAACGAGCAATTCTTCCGCTACAACTTCATGGAGCAGTGGAACCGCTCAATGCACGTCGAGGCGACCAAGCATGCCGTCGAGTTCATGAAAGAAGCCGCCCGTGGCGAGCATGGGAAGGAGC
>JAGPEO010000045.1 GCA_018056925.1 Phycisphaerae bacterium | reverse complement strand
CTGATTCTGAGCCTGTTTTTCCTTTAGCCGCCGATCTGCCTCCCGCCGAAGAGATCCCCGCTCCCGTGGCCTCGCCCTCCAACGCCATGGACGTGCCGGTGGAAATGAAGGGTGAAGAGGTCGTTGTCACGCTCGGTGATCGCTACTATCGCGTGCGCGGCCTCGCCAAGAATCTCAGCTACGCCATTCTGCGCGTGAACCTGCTGGCCGGGCGCGCCGATGCCTTCCATGTCGATACGCTCGATCTCTACGCGGCCCGCCAGCGCGCCGTGTTCATCAAGCAGGCCGCCATCGAGATGGGCGTTAAAGAGGACGTCGTCAAGCACGATCTGCGGCACGTTCTGCGCAAGCTGGAAGAACTGCAAGACCGGCAGATCCAGAAGACGCTGGAACCGAAGAAGCCCGAGATCGCCATCAGCGACGAGGACCGCGCCGCCGCGCTCGAGCTACTCCAGGACCCGTGCCTGCTGGACCGGATCCTCGCCGACTTCGAGCGGTGCGGCGTAGTGGGGGAGGAAACCAACAAGCTGGTGGGCTACATCGCTTCGGTGTCGCGGAGCCTGGAATCGCCGCTGGCCGTGATCGTGCAATCCAGTTCGTCGGCCGGGAAAAGCTCGCTGATGGAGTCGATCCTGGCGTTCGTTCCTGAAGAACAGCGCGTCGAGTACTCGGCCATGACCGGGCAATCGCTGTTTTACATGGGCGAGCAGGACCTGAAGCACAAGGTCCTGGCCATCGTGGAAGAAGAGGGCGCCTCCCGCGCCGCGTACGCCCTGAAGCTGCTTCAGAGCGAAGGCGCGCTAACCATCGCGTCCACCGGCAAGGACCCGGCCACCGGGAGGCTGGTCACCCACCAGTACCGCGTCGAAGGCCCGGTGATGATCTTCCTCACCACGACCGCCATCGACCTGGACGAGGAACTGCTCAACCGCTGTCTGGTGCTGACCGTGAACGAGGGCCGCGAGCAGACGCAGGCCATCCACCGGCTCCAACGCGAGCAGCAGACGCTCGAAGGCCTGCTGGCGCGGCACGAGCGCGAAGAGATCCTGAAAGTGCACCGCAACGCGCAGCGCCTTCTGAAGCCCCTGTTCGTCGTGAACCCGTACGCCCGCGAACTGACCTTCCTGGACAGCCAGACCCGCGCCCGGCGCGATCACACCAAGTACCTGACACTCATCCGCTCCATCGCCCTGCTGCATCAGCATCAGCGGCCCGTCAAAACCATCCCGCACCGCGGCCGGACCGTTTCCTACATCGAGGTGACGCTCTCCGACATCGAGATCGCCAACCGGCTGGCGCACGAGGTGCTGGGCCGTTCTCTCGATGAACTGCCGCCGCAGACCCGCCGCTTGTTGATGATCATCGATGACGCCGTCACCGCCGAATGCCGGCGGCTGAAGATGGAGCGAAGCGATTTTCGTTTTAGCCGCCGGGATGTCCGCGCCTGGGCGCAGTGGGGCGACACGGTGCTGAAGAAGCACCTGGGGCGGCTGGAGGACATGGAATACCTGCTGGCGCATCGCGGCGGGCGCGGCCAGAGCTTCGTATACGAGCTGGTGTTCGAGCGCGGCGAGAACCCGCTGAAGCCGCAACTCCCCGGCCTGATCAACGTGTATGACTTAAAGAAGGCGCACCCGGAAGGGGAGAAGTCGCGGCCAAGCCGCCCCCAAGTCGTGGGGATGGCGCGGGATGGTCACCTGCGTGAAACCCGCGCCAATACGGACGGAAACGCAGATTTTACGCGGAAAGGTGAAAACCGGGCTATTACCGGGCGCCAGGAAGAAGAGGCCGACACCATAGCCGTAGCCGTAGGGGGCCGCCCGTGATCGAGCACAAACCCAGAACCGGAGGCCGGAAGAAACGGCCCGCGCCGGCAAACCCGCTCGACCCGCTCCAGGCCTTCACCGCGCAGTACCTGGAATGGATCGCCTCCCACGGCTTCTCCGAAGATACCGTGAACACCCGCCGCGCCTACCTGGGCTACTTCCACGAGTGGTGTCAGGAGCGCGGCCTGGAAGCCCCCATCGAGATCACCCGCCCCATTCTGGAGCGGTATCAACGCTGGCTCTACTACTACCGCAAGACCAACGGCCAGCCGCTCGGCTTCCGCACGCAACACACGCGCCTGCAGGCCATCAAGAGCTTCTTCCAGTGGATGGCGCGGCAGAACCATCTGCTCCATAACCCGGCTTCGGAGATCGTGCTGCCCCGCATGGAGCACCGCCTGCCCAAATACGTGCTCACTGCCGAGGAAGCCGAGCAGATCATCCAGCAGCCGGACGTCCACGACCCGGAGGGACTGCGGGACCGCGCCATCCTGGAGACGTTTTACTCCACGGGCATGCGCCGCATGGAAGTGGCGAACCTGAAGATCTACGACCTGGATGCCGATCGCCGCACGCTCACCATCCGCCAGGGCAAGGGCCGCAAGGACCGCGTGATCCCCATCGGTGAGCGGGCGCTCAAGTGGATCGATAAATACGTTCAGGAGTCCCGCCCGCTGCTCGCGACCGGCGGCGCCGACGACGGCACCGTGTTCCTGACGCACATGGGCGAACCCTTCGACCGGCGGCAGCTCACGGCGCTGGTGCGCCGCCACCTCATCGAATCGCAGGTGGGGAAGATGGGCGGCTGCCACCTCTTCCGCCACACGGTCGCCACCCTGATGCTGGAGAACGGCGCGGATATCCGGGTGATCCAGCAGATGCTCGGGCACGCGAAGCTGGATACCACGGAACTGTACACGCGGGTGTCGATCAACCTGCTGCGCCAAGTCTACTCCGCAACCCACCCCGCCGCCCACCTGAAGCGGCCGGAGAAGCCGGCGACCACTGCCCGGGACGCCGCGGCCGTGGCGGAACTGTTCGATACGCTGGCCACCGAGGAAGCGGAGGACAGCGAGGAGGATGAAAGGCTATGATCGAAGTGATGGCGACGGTCCGCATTACAGAAGCCGAACTCGCCCGCGACATCCACGCCGTGCTGGCAAAGGTCCGGGAAGGCGTCGAGGTGATCGTGGAGCAGGACCATCGTCCCGTGGCCGTCATCAAGACGCCGCGTGGGCCAGGCCGCAAGATCAGCGAGTGCATCGCCCTGGCGAAGGCGCACGAAGCGGAACTCGGCTACGCGCCCACCCCTGATCCCGACTTCGCCAAAGACGTGCAAGCGGCCATCGACGCCCGCCGTGAACCGTTCAATCCGCCGGCATGGGATTAGTCCTCGACTCCGGAGTGCTGATCGCCGCCGAGCGTGACGCCAAGCCGGTAAGCGAACTGCTGGCGATACTCGAACACGAGCACGGGGAAACCGAAATCGTGCTCTCCTCCATCACGGTGATCGAACTGGAGCACGGCCTGCATCGCGCCCGGACCGCGGAGCAGGCGGCGAGGCGGCGCGCGTACCTGGACACCGTTTACGCGGCGATCCCGGTGGAACCGTTCACCAGGGATATGGCCCAGCTTGCCGCGAAAATCGACGCCGACGCCCGCCAGACCGGCTGCACGATCCCCTTCGCGGACTTGATGATCGGCGCCACCGCCCTCCACTTCGGGTACGCCGTCGGTACCCGGAACCTGCGCCACTTCCAGATGCTCCCCAACCTGCCCGTTACCCAAATCTGAGCCGCCACGAGCGCCGCCTCCCCCCGCCCAGTTTCTTCTTTAGCTGCCAATCCGTTCTCCGCATGGCGCCTCCCGCCTGCTGCGCCAGGAAGTACAATGGCTTCACGGTGATGACGGCGGCTAAAGAAGAAACTGCATCGGCGCCAATCCCGATCTTGCTCCAAACTCGCATCAGGGGTGTCGCTCCAGAAAACGCGACTGCCATCGGGGTTCAGCCGTCTGTAAGCTCTACACTGCGTTGGGGTTCCTGGCAGATTTACGACAGGACGCCGGTGGGCCGACTAGTTGGCCTCGATTACTTCGGGGCGCGGTACTTCTCGGGGGCGCAGGGGAGGTTCACGACGCCGGATCCGCTTTTGAGCAGTGGCCGTCCGGACAACCCACAGTCATGGAATCGTTACGCCTACGTCCTTAACAACCCGCTTCGGTACACCGACCCAATTGGGCTGTACGTTTGGGACTCCAGTCTTGGCGGCGATACTTCCGACGACGAAGTCCGAAAGAACTACGCGAAGAAGCAGGCCAATCAAATCATCAACAGGCGGAATGATATTCGTAGCGCCCTTACTGCGGGCACGAACATCAACGACCCAAGGGTTCAGGCTGCAATCGCAGTTTACGGAGCCGAAGGGAAAGCAAATGGCGTTGCTGTCGCCGCAGGTAGACTCCCTGGCAATACGGCGGCACAGGTTGGCCCCGGTAATCCCCCAATCCTGGCGAGTGCGGACGGGAAGTCGGTATCAGCGAACGTGCTCGTTACATTTGATTTCAGCAAAGTCAGTGGCGCTAACGATCTGGTTGTGAACGCAGCCCACGAAGGGCAGCACGTTTTTGATCGGCAGACTTTCGTTGGCACAACGCTCACTGATCCGAACGCCTTCGGCGGCCCGCTCAATCTTACGCAGTACCAGACGGAAGTGAATGCCTACACCACTGGTGCGGGGGCATTCCGCGCCTTGACTCCGAACGCAGGATACTCGGTGGGTGGATTCCTGCTCTGGAATCCGGGATGGGCAGAGGTGGACCGGCATGCGCTGGACAAGATGCTGGCCGTGCCAAAACCGAAGGGGAGCTACGGAGTCACGCCACAGAATCCGGGCCCCCGGCTTTATCCGCAGTGAGGTCGCGCCATGCAGAATCTTGCTGGTTGGCGGCAAACGGCGTTCACTTTTCTGGTCTGCGCGTTTTCGGTTATGGCGCAGCACGACCAGCGACAGCTTGTCGAAGCGGTCGCGCCAGTCTACCCGATGGTGGCGGTCTACTCAGGCACCGCAGGTGAAGTAACGGTCAAGGTGACAATTGACGGTACTGGGGCCGTCACTGCGGCGAAGGCGATTGAGGGGCACAAACTGCTGGTTGCATCTGCAGAAGATGCCGCTAAAAGATGGCGGTTCACGCCGGGAAGCGGTGCAACCGAGCTTCCCATTGTGTTCTTATATCGGATCTTGCCTAAAGGAACTCCAGATGCGGTGCTGGCCACGCGATTTCAACCGCCAAACCAGATCGAGATTCGGCGTGTGATCCCCGAGGCGAGCACCAACAGTGATCCTGCTCCTGACCCGCCCAGGCGTAGAGGAAAGTAGTCGGCAAATCCAAGGCTTGGCTGCGGCAAATCGGCGGGACAGGCATGGCGCGCTGAAACGGCTGGATCGTTTACTTCCTGTCCTGCCGCCAGGCGCGCATGCGGCATGTCGGTGAGCAATACTGGCGATCGGCGCGGCCCACGCTGCGGAGGAACCACCGCCCGCAGTTCGGTGCCGGGCACTTGGCGCACCGGATGATGCCGGCGGCCTCGCGGGCGAACTGCTGCCAGATGGCGTCGATCAAGAGCGTGGGGCGGTAGCGGAGGACGATCTTGCCGTTGCCGTCCGGCCTGGCGGTGAGGTGGAACGGGGTGCGGGCCAGCCGCTCGGTGATGCGGTGGGCAACCAGTTCGCGGTCCTTGCCGGTGTCCCACAGGTCGGTGGCGGTGCGGAGGGCGCGGATCTCGCGGTGCCAAGTCTCGACCGGCTCGGGCGCCAGCATGTCGGCGTGGACCGGCTTGCCCGGCTCCGGCTTCCTGGGAATCGTCACGGTCAGCAGGCCGTAGTTGTTCGCCAGGCGCACGATCTGGTCGTGGCGGCAGGCGGCCAGGATGCGATGTAGGCACGGCTGGCGATGTAGCGGCTGGTCCACGGTCAGGTCGTCGCCGGTCCATTTCGGCACCAGGCAATCCGTCACCACAGTGCCGCCTTCCGGAGTCTTCACCTTCCGGCGCTGGATCTCAAAGCCACCGTCCGGAATCCAGGTCTCTACCAGCCCAGTGCCGCTGTTCATGTGACGGCTAATTGTATGTAGCCGTCACGGGTGGCGGCAACCTGCTGGGCCGAATCGTGACCGATTGAATCCTGGTCGGGGTGGCGATCCGACTGACTGGCGCAAATGTGACGGCTAACAAACCATAGCCGTCACGCTCCCCGCTGCCAGGCGCGGTCCCACAGCAATGGCCACGGTTGGCGCACGGGGTGCCTGTGTCGCGTTTTCCGGCGACGGGTGTCGTATCCCGGCCATGGGACCCTTCCAGCGCTCTGGGCGGCGGGTGGACGAATGGCACGCTGTGGGCAGCGGGAGCTTCCGAAAACAGGTTGATAGGTTGATAAACGGCAACCGGGCGCGCGTGTCAACCGTGTCAACCGTTGTCAACCAGTTTCGGGGCGCAGTGCTGGGGACAGCGTGGGATCTTTCCACCCACTCGAAATCGGCGCGAGGAAGGACCCAACGGCCAGTTCACTGCGCGCGGCGGCGAGGATCTGTTCGGCTTCTTCGCCGGAGAGCTCGTAGTGTTCGCGGAGGGCCTCGGCGAGGCGATGTATGGGGTAGAGCTCGGCGCGGACCAGATCGTGGGCGCGCTGGCGTAGTTGGCGCAGGTGGCGGCGGGTTTCGCACCAGCCGGTGCAGCCTTGGCTGAGCCAGAGCAGGCAGAGGGCCTGGGACGTGTCGGAGCGTGGGGCGATGATGGTGGCATCGCTGCGGTAGCGGCAGTGGCCCAGGGTGCCGTTGCCCGGGAGGATCGAGACCTCCTCCAGGCGGATACCGAGGCTGGTGGCGACGGCGGCATGGGCGGCTTCGTGCAGGGCCACAGCCCAGGCGTGAAAGCGTTCGGCGCGGTCGCCGCCGGTGTACATCGCGCTGGCGATCGGGCCGGCCAGCGCGGCCAGGACGTGGTGCTCGACGTTCATGCGGCGGGCTCGAAGAGATCGCCTTCGCCAGTGGGACGGAAATAGCGTTGGGCGACCCACAGCGAGGACGCGCCGGTGTCGATGGTGCCCTTGCGCCAAACCACGCGATACGTTCGCGGCGCATTCATGAGCGTCGGCGCGATGCGCTGAAGCGATGCTTCGCAGCGGCGGGCCCAGTCCTCGATGGCGGCGAGTTCGGGATACAGCAGGCGGTCGCCCTGTGCGGTGACGGCCGGGAGCAGTTCGGCGCGCGACTCGGCGCGGGCTTCGCCGGCGGCGGGGAGTCCTTCGGCGTCGAGGCGGGCGGCCTCGCGTTCAGCAGCAGCCGCTTCTTCGACGAGCGCCAGGGAGCGCGGCAATCCGGCGGTGAGCGGCAAGCTTTCGAAGGTCACCTGCTCGATGCGGCCCAACTCGTCGAGCAGCTTGCGGCCTCGGGCTGCGAGATCGGCGTGCTGTCTGCGTTTCTCCTCGGCTTGGTTGCGCAGCGACTCGGCCTGGCGGCGCAGGTCAACGGCGAGAGCGGCGGCCCGCTGCTCGCGCAGGCCGCGGATGCCGGCCTCGATGACGCGCACTTCGGCGGCGGCCTTCGTGATGGCATCGGCGGCCTGGGAGATGGCGCTGTCGCCGCCGGCCATGAGCGCATCGGCTCCGGCGGTGGACTCGGCGCGGTGGAGCGCCTCCAGTTTCACGGCCCGCTTGTGGAATGCTTCCAGCTCGAGGCGGGCCAGTTCCAATGGCGTTTTCTTTCCGAACATCATCGTGTGTCTCCTTGAGAATAAAGTTTCCGCTTCGAGCGGAGTGGGCTGCCACGCGAATGGCAGCGAAAGAGAATGGCCAACGGGCGGCCCCGTGGCGCGGCTCTGGCAGTCGGCCGCAGGGATGGCGCCAGCCGCCGGCCCCGAATGCGACACGGGCCACACGGGCGCGAACGGGCGCAATCCCTTGCCGCAGCCGTTTCGGCGGCAAGCCCGGCCGAGATGCGGTCCGGGTGACAACCGACCACCGACCACCTTTTCCGGCGCGTGACGCTGGCGAAATCGTGCCGTTTGACCACGCGCTCGAAAATCGGCCAGGAGGGACCCATGTTTTTACCTCCGGCCGGCCTCGATCCGTTCGACCGGGGTGATGGGCGAGTACTCGGGCGGGTAGTGGACCTCGTAGGCCACGGTCTTCGGGCGCGGCTCGGATTCGTGCTGGCGGCGCTGTTCCTCGCGGGCGGCTTCGTCGCGGCGGTGGCGGATCTGGTTGGCGACGGCGTCGAGCTTCTCGGCCTTGAGCCGCACATCGACCAGCGCGTCGTGGACGGAGACGGCGGCGGGATCGTCCTGCCAGACCGGATAGCGTTCGATCATGCCGCTGGCCGGATCGGTGCGCACCGGCTCCATGTCGATCATGGAGTGCGACAGATGATCGGGATCGTAGAGCCGGGCCTGGCGCATGGCGGCCGAGAGATCAGGAGCGCCGAGCGCATCGCCGATGGCCACGCCCTTGCGGAGTACGGCGGCAAATGTTGCGGCGGCCTTCCTGTACTCGGCGGCGAACTCGGCGGCGCGGGCCCGCATCCAGGCGTCGCGCGCCACGGTGAGCGCATCCTGGGCATCGCCCACCTGGTCGTCGTGCTCGGCGAGCTTGCGGTCGAGGCCGCGCAGCCGCGCCTGCTGGGCTTCGAGACGGAGCCGGAGCTTCTGCACCGTGCGCTGGGCGGCGGTCTCGTTGTCGCCGGCGTCTTCGGTGAGCGCCAGGCTCGCTTCCTCGACGGCCAACTGTTCCAGAGCGCGCTCTAACTCGGCTTCAACGGCCTTGATCTCGGTTGTATTTTTGGCAATCGCCGTTACGATGCGGTCGCGGAGGCCGAGAACGTCGTCGGCTTTGGCCAGCGCCGCGGTGACGGCAACATCGGTCTGATTCTTTGTTTTGAACATCATGCTCTCCTGTTGTGGTTGAAATGAAAAATCGCGCGTAACGCCGTAACGGACCGTAACGCCGGATTGGGCAAAGTTCCCATACGAGGGCGCAATATGGAAAACTTTCCGGAAACTGCCGTTACGGTCCGTTACGCTGTTACGCTTCATCGGAGGCCCTCAAGCCGATGCCGGTCCAGCCGCGCGTGGGATTGCCGTTGACGCGGCGCAGGAAGGGCTGGCAGCCCTTGGAGCGGAGGCGGTCGCCGAAGGCGTTGCGGCCGAGCATGTAGCGCTCGCCGTTCTGCCGGGCCCACTCCTCGTACTCCTGCCAGAGGCGCGCCGCGCTGGTCCAGGCGTCGGCGTGGAGCACGCAGCAGTCGGAGATGAAATCCTTCAGCGGGTCCATGTCGCGGCGGTACTCATCGGTGGCCTGGCGGATCACGTCGGGCACCTGAAGGCGTTCCTCGCGCCAGCGTAGGGCGCCCTCGACGGCCCAGGCGAGGATGGCCGGCCCGGAAATCGCGGGATTGCGCAGCGTGGCCTTGACGAAGGGCTGGCGCTTCTCGCGCGGGATGGGGTGGTCGAAGGGGATGCGCAGGATGCGGCGCCACATGGCGCTGTCGTCGTCCTTGACGCGGGGCGCGTGGTTGGCCGCGAGCCACAGCTTGAAAGCCGGGGTGAACTCGAAGGACTCGTGATACAGGAAGCGCGCCCGCACGGTGTCGGAGCCGGTGACGAGCTTCACCAGGCCCTCCGCCAGCTTCTTGCCTTCATCCACCTCGATGGAAACCACGAAGCGGCGGCCGGCCAGTTCGGCGATGTCGTTGCGGATGGCGCCGGCGTCGCGGCGCTGCACGAAGGACTCGAAGTCGGCGGTCTTGGCGTAGTCGCCCAGCGTGGCCTTGAGGGCTTCGAGGAAGGTGCTCTTGCCGGAAGCGGCCGGGCCGTGAACGAAGAACAACACCTCTTCGTCGGTGGCGCCGGTGAGCGAGTAGCCGGCGGCGACTTGCAGGAAGTCGAGCAGGTCGCGGTCGCCGCCGGTCGCTTCGTAGAGCATCTTCTCCCAAAGCTCGGAGCGGGCCGCGGCGTCGTAGTCGACGGGGCACAGGCGGGTGATCAGGTCTTCGCGGCGGTGCGGGCGCAACTCGCCCGTGGTGAGATCGACCACGCCGTTGAGGCAGTTCAGCAGCCAGGGAGAAGCATCGAGGTCGCCCTGGCGGACCGGGATGCCCGGCTCGCTGCGGGCGAGCGTCACCATGGCATTGATAGCGCTCTTCGATTCGCTTGAGAGCGCGTGTTTCACGAGCGCTTCGCGTTTTTCGCCGCGCAGTTTGGCGGCGGCGCGGTACATGTCGCCCACGGTGCGCTTGGCGAGTAACTCGATACCGCCGGTCGCGTCGTTCTCCCAGCGCACGTCCGACCACAGCAGCGTCTTGCCGGATTCGTGGCAGTAGCGGAAGCCGGAGCCGAAGCGGGCGACCAGGCGGCGTGCGTTGCCGAGGTCGGTGAGATGGATGGCGTTGTCGTGGGCTTCGGCGAGGAGAGCATCCACTGCTTTTTCGTTGGCCTGGCGGCGTTGCTTGCGGCGGTCGCGATCTTCCTGCTTACGCTCGGCGTACTCGGGATCGAGGTGGCGGCGCACGTCTTTCCAGCCCTTGCCGCGGCACCCATTGTGCTGGCACTTGAAGCCGAGCACGCCGTTGCTGCTTTCGAAGATGGCGGCGCTTCCGCCGGTGTGGCTGCTGTCGAAGGGGCAGGCGGCGAGCGTCCAGCGGCGGCCGCCGCGATAGGATACCGGGCCCTTCTCAATGACCAGGCCGGCCTTGGCCATCCAGGCCTCCACGTCGAACTCGAACATCTTCATGGCAGCTTCGGTTGCCGTGGCGCCGCGGGCTTCGGAAGTTTCGGCGGCCAGTTGTTCGAGCAGTTCGAGGGAGACCGGCGCGACGGGGTCGGGAATGTCGAGCATGCGGGAAAGCCGGTAGGGACGCTCCGGCGTGTGGTCGCCCTTGCGGGCGAAGGCGCCGTACGCCTTCGAGATGCGGGCCGCGTTGAACACGGTCTCGTCGATGTGAACGGTGGCGCTGGAGAACTTTGCCGACAGCGCCTTGAGTGCCCGGCTGATCAGGCTGGTGGACGCGTCGCTGTTGGCGAGATCGGGCAGGCGGTAGAGAAGATGGAAGCCGTTACCGGAGAGGCAGAATACCGGCTCGGGCCAACTGCGGCCGCGCAGACGCTCGCGGACCTTTTCGGCTACTTCGAGCGCGGCCTCGAGTTCCGGGCGGCTGCTGGAGATGCCGGCTGGGCGCACCGGATCGCAATCGACCAGCATCCAGCGGCGCACCAGAATATCGGCGTCGCTGGTAGTGGTCTCGGCGAAGGGCTTCACCCGGTTCGAGGCGCGGGCCAGCAGATCGGGCTTGACCGGGTTGAGGGTGACGTACACGCCCGGCCCTTTGCCGTCCATCTCGCGGATGGCTTCCACCAGCGCCGTGGGGTCGTTGAAGTATCCCGAGATGGTGCGGTTGCGCCCGGCCTTGGGGACGCGCACCTCAACCACATCGCCGGGCCGGAACATGACTGCGACGGCGCGGGCGGCTTCGGCATGGGCCTTCACGTCGATGGTCTCCGCGAGAATGGCGACAGCGCTCATGCCGCTCTCCCCAGGTTGCCGATGATGCGGCCCAGCGTTTCGCGCTCCTGTTCTTCGATGGCGAGCGAGGCGGCCATCTGGCGGGGATCGATGTGGCGCGTGATAGCGTTGCGCACTAGCTCGCGCAGCGTGGCCGGCGGGATGGAATCCACCTCGACGCTGTCGCCGTCGAAACCTTCGCTGCGGGAGTCCGACTGCTTGGTGGGGCGCGAGGGAAGCGACCACGCGGCGATCTGTTCGCGCGTCACGGCCAGCCGCTTGAAGTGGATCTCGGCTTCGGGTGCGAACTCGCGGATGCCGCTTTCGACCGCGCGAGTGATGTCGCAGCCGGAAGGATCGTAGTCGCCGAAATAATAGAGATACGCTGGCTTCTCGGTCTCGGCGATGGCTTCGGCCGCCTCGTAGAGATACGAAATGGAGGGATAGCCGCGGGTGACCATGAGCGGCACGTCGAACTCGGCGGTGACGTCGTAGAGCACGCCCGAGAGCGCGTCCTTTTCAAGCCAGATCTCGACGTAGACATCCTGGTCGTCCCACAGTGCCCGGCGGTAGAAGCGTTGGGACTCGGCCAGCATGTCGCTCAACGAGGAGTAACTGGAGGGCTTGCGCATCCAGCGGGTGTTGTCGGCAATCCACCCGAAGGGGATCTCACCGGAGCGGCGCATGGCGGTGAGCAGCCGCACCACCGTGCTCTTGTACTCGGTCTCGGTCTTGGCGATGGCGCCGCGGCTGACGAGCTGGTAGAAGGTCTGGCGCACGGTGGCCGGGTGCGTTTCCGCGAGCACCTGGTGGATGGCCTGCTTGATGGCGTCCATGTCGGAGCGCGACCGGCGCTTTATGGGTCTAGTCCCACAAGCGGCGGTCATCGGACGCGGGCTCCCGGCCTGGGCGCGGCCAGCATGCGCTCGACCGCCTGGCGGGGAACCAGGATGCGGCGGCCGATCTTGAGCGACGGGATGGCGCCCGTGCGCACCGCCAGATAGGCCGAGTTGCGGGCGATGCCGAGCACCCGCGCGGTTTCCGGTACCGTCAAGGTCTGTTTCTGCAAGCTGCGTGGCCTCCAGCCTCCGACACGAGCAATAAGTACTGATCCGTGTCGTCTGCTACTGATTATGACGGAGCGGATCTTGACGTGGCAACACGCATTGGTGTAGTTTATCCGTGTCGGCACATGCTGGCACGGAAAGGCACGGAAATGAGCTCGTTCATCGAGTTTTACTGGAAGGTCCCCGAGGTGGGGTTCGAGTGGTTCGCGACCAAAGGCTTTCCCTCGAAGCAGATGGACGCGGGCGTGGAAGGCGTCTACCTGGTGGACCGCATGAAGCAGGGCGTCCCCAACACGGTCCGCAACTACCCGGCGTTCAAGGAGACCGGGCTTTTCCGGCGGTTCGCCGCGACCGAGCCCACCAGGGACGGCGTTCTCGCGTTCGCCAACGCCTACGGCTTCCTGGGCGGCGAGATCACGATCCCGGTGCAGATCCCGGTCGAGAACGAACCCAACAACTACTTCCTCGGCAGCGGTGAAACGCTGGAGGGCTGGGGCGCGGAGATCCTGGCCATGCGGCACATGGTCGAGGTATGGGAGGCCGCCCGCGCCGGGGACGCGAAGAAACTGGCAGAGTTCATCCGCTGGAAGGGCAAGGCGGCTAAAGGAGAAGATGCCTGGCCGCACACCGAGGTGGTTTACCGCGGCCCGCGCTCGCGCTTCGAGAAGCGCGCGGTCACGTTCCCGATCGCCTCGGAGACGGCCAACCCGGAGACTCTGGCGCGGTTCCAGCCGGGCGATGTGGTGCTGCCGGCGTGGTACGCCCTACAGCGTTTCGTGAATAAGAAACTGGCCCAGCACGGTGCGGTGCCGAAGATGCTGTGGCATATCCATCCCCGCAAGTCGGAACTGGAGATGCACTTCGTGCCGCAGAGCCTGATCGGCGCGATGTGGCTGCAGTTTGCCCACGGCATCACCGGCAACAAGGAGTACCGGCAGTGCGAGCAGTGCGGGCGCTGGTTCGAGGTGGCGGCCGAAGTACGCCAGGACGGCAAGTTCTGCCAGGGCGCCTGCCGCTCTCGCGCTTACCGGGCGCGCCAGTCGGAGGCCCGCAAGCTGCGCGCCGCCGGCATGGCCTTCGCCGAGATCGCCAAGCGTTTGAACTCGGATACGAAGACGGTGCGTGGCTGGGTGAAGGGGTAGCCGGTCAGCCGTTATCGGCTTCGGGCAGGATGGTGGCGAGGCTGTCTTCGATATCGAGCTTGAACTCGGCGGCGATGCGCGCCAGGTGGACGCCGAACGTGCCGCGCATCTCCCCGAGTGCGCCGTAGAAGGTCCAACTGGCCCAATGGCCGGGGCGGTTGGCGTAGAACACGGTGCGGTCATCGCCATCCACGCCGACCCGCTCGAGGAACTTGCGGCAGGCGGCGCGCATGGCCCGCAGGCTGGCGACGAGAGCGGAGCCGTTATCGAGCTTGCCCAGTTCCATGGTGAGGAAGCGGCGGATCTCCAGCACGGAGTGCACGCAGTGCGCCGGCACTTCCAACTCATCGGGGGCGTAGAGCACGCGCCGGTCTTCCAGGAATGAAATTACCCGGCGCGCCGCCATCTCCGTCTCGGTGGCCTGCCAGGAGACGCCGCCCAAGGGCGTGGAGATGCCTGTCAGCCGGCCGGCGATCTCGGTGAACTTCATACTAAGAGGCCCGCGCCCGCCTCTGTTGCGCGGTCGCGGACACCAGCGAGTTAATCAGCCGGATCACCGCCTTCTGATCCTTCTCCGGCAGGGCGGTGATCTGCTGGAATCGCCGCCACATCCGCCGCGCCTCCGGATCGGAATCGATCCTCTCGACCTTTGGCGGCTTGATGCCGAGCAGTTCGTCCGCGCTCACCTGGAGCGCCTTGGCCAGATCGATGACGGCCGGAGCCGGAGGGAAGCCCGCTTCGGTTTCGTAGTAGGAGATGGCCCGCTGCGTGGTTCCCGCTGCTTTGGCGAGTTGTACCTGAGTGAGTCCCCTGGCCTTGCGGATGGCCGTGAGACGCTCTCCAAATGACGTATCGCCGTACTTTTTGCGTGGCATGGCACCCGCGATTGTAACGGGCGCGTTGGATGGTTCCGGTTGGGGCGGCGTTGACATATTACACGTATAACGTATACTCTCAGAGACGGTATTCTCAGTCAAGCCAGGTTCCTGAAAACGTGTAGCGAGCCTCTTGACAGGTTTTTGCGAAAGGAGCGTTTTGCGGATGGCCCGCATTCCCGACGAGGACATCGAGCGCATCAAGCGGGAAGTCTCCCTGCAACGGCTGGTAGGGGCGCAGGGCATCGAACTGAAGCGGCACGGCGCGGACCTGCTGGGTCTGTGCCCCTTCCACGAGGATCACGAGCCGTCGCTGGTGATCAGCCCGAAAACCAATCTCTGGCACTGTCTGGGCGCGTGCCAGGCCGGAGGCTCGGTAATCGACTGGGTCATGAAAAGCCGGGGCGTGAGCTTCCGCCACGCCGCCGAACTGCTGCGCAACGAGCATCCATCGCTGGCCACGCCGGCGCCCGTGGTCGCCAAGGGCACGACGGCGGCCGTAAAGCTCGAACCGTTGTTCCAGCCGAACACCGACGATCAGCGGGTCATGCAGGACATCCTCCGCTATTACCAGGACACGCTGAAGAACAGCCCCGAGGCGCTGAAGTACCTGCAACGCCGCGGCTTGAATCATCCGGAGATGCTCGACCAGTTCCGGCTCGGCTTTGCCAACCGCACGCTCGGGTATCACCTGCCGGACAAGAACCGGAAGGAGGGCGCGGAGGCGCGGACCCGCTTGCAGAAGATCGGCCTGATCCGGGAGCCGTCGGGCCACGAGCATTTTACGGGCTCGGTGGTGTTTCCCGTCTTCGACCTTGAAGGCAACGTGCTCGGCATGTACGGCCGCAAGATCAACGACAACCTGCGCGCCGGGACCCCGATGCACACTTACCTGCCGGGGCCGCACCAGGGCGTGTGGAACGAGATGGCGTTGCAGGCGTCGAAAGAGATCATCCTGTGCGAGTCGATCATCGACGCCCTGTCGTTCTGGTGCGCGGGCTATCGCAACGTGACCGCCAGCTACGGCATCAACGGCTTCACTCCGGACCATCGGGCCGCATTCCGGAAGCATGGCGTCGAGCGCGTCTGGATCGCGTACGACCGCGATGAAGCCGGGGAGAAAGCGGCCCTGTCGCTCGCCGAAGAGCTGCTGGCCATGGGCGTCGAGTGTTTCCGCGTGCTGTTCCCGAAAGGCATGGACGCGAACGAATACGCGCTGAAGGTGACGCCGGCAGCCAAGGGTCTCGGGCTGGTGCTGAACAAGGCGCAATGGCTCGGGAAAGGGAAACCTCCGGAACGGGTCACGGTGGAAGTGATCCCGGCGCCGGTGGAAGAAACACCGCAGGAACCGCCGGCAATCGAGGATCCGGACCCGCCACTCCCGCCGGAGCCGGAGCCCGCCGTCCCAAAAGCAGAACCGGCGGCTAAAGAAGAAAGTGGCCCGCCACCTGATTCTGAGCCTGTTTTTCCTTTAGCCGCCGATCTGCCTCCCGCCGAAGAGATCCCCGCTCCCGTGGCCTCGCCCTCCAACGCCATGGACGTGCCGGTGGAAATGAAGGGTGAAGAGGTCGTTGACACGCTCGGTGATCCTACTATCGCGTGCGCGGCCTCGCCAAGAATCTCAGCTACGCCATTCTGCGCGTGAACCTGCTGGCCGGGCGCGCCGATGCCTTCCATGTCGATACGCTCGATCTC
>JAGPEO010000359.1 GCA_018056925.1 Phycisphaerae bacterium | reverse complement strand
GCAAAAACCCCTTCAGTATGTCGAGGGCCAGGCACAACAGCCCCCAACGTCTGCCCAGTACGCGACCGGCATTGGTGGCGCCGATATTACGACTGCCGTGCTCGCGAATGTCCACCCCACGCGATAAGCCGACCAGCAGGCCAAAAGGGATCGCTCCCACCAAGTAAGCCCCCAGCGCGAATGCGAATGTTGCCACCATCCGTCCAACCCGGTAGGACTATTCGGCCAGACTCCGTATTCCCCGCCTAGTGCCTGATCCGCAACCAACTCGGCCGGGCGCGATTTCGCAGCCATTCACTCATCCGCAGCCCCATCCCGCGGGTCTGCTGACGGAAGACATGGCGGCGAAAATGCTCGGGATGCACGCGCGGTCTGCGCCATGAAGCGCACCAAGTGCCGCAGCTCCAAAGCCACTTTGCCAGAACAACACGTAACATCAGGCCACCATGACCCGCTGTACCGGCTGGCGGACTGCCGCCAGGACTTCTTCAGCACTGCGCGGGCGAATGGGGGCGGCGCTCGTGAGTTGCTCTGCAGCCAGGACGCGCCGCGCCAGCTCGTAGTAGTTCGTTACATGGCTCACGCCACCTTCGGCCACGTCGCCCCCCACATAGCCCAAGCGCAGCAGCCAGGCAGCGACGTCATCCTCGTACTCAGCCGGAAAGATCAGCGCCGTGACAAACTGGTACCGATCGCATGCGTCCAGCCGCTCTGACATCTGCAGGGCGGCGCGACAGGGCGGCGGGGAATGCTGCGCGGCCGAAAGCAAGCTGCGGAAATCGGCCTCGGCTTCGTCGCGCGTGGACCGCCAGAAGAATAGGCCGCTTTCGAGCTTAAAGCGTTCAGCAGAAACGCCGCGTAGCTCCATGGAGCCGTCCGGCTGGATGCGCTGGATGCGGTAGACCTGGCCGTGGGCATAAGCCTCGCTCTCCAGCAATACCGCAATTTCCTCGGCGGTATAGCCGACCGCGGTCCATTCGCCGAAGTCATACACGTACAGCCCGCGGTAACAGGACGAATTCTCAAGTGCCGGTAGTTTCATCACGATGACGCTCCGCAAAACGGGCCGGTCCGCTTGCGCTACCAGCGCTGCCATCCGGCCAACAGCGGAGTCCTTACACGGATTATAACGCAAGCGCCGCAAGCACAGAGCGCCAGAGAAGAAGCAATTACGTTGTCCGCATCGCTTCGGGGCTGATCAGAAAAAGGGGCGGGCGAGTCGAGTGTGGGCGTGGGCGGGACTCGACTCGCCCTTCATCAGGGGAACGGAGGTTCGAGGAAAAAACGAAGCTCGCAACGGTTTCGCCAAGCCGCACGCACGGCATGGGCGAAACATGCCGTCCTTGAGCACGTTACGAGCTCCCATCCATCAGCGCTCGCACTCGGACCGGGGCCAGCTTAACCGTGGCGCACACACTGACCGCCAGCGCCCGCCTGCGAAATCCTAGTCCTCCTTGGGGGGCCCGCTGCCCGCAACGGAGTTCGGTCTTTCGACCTGCGGCGCAGATCGCGACGTCCGCTCGAACAAGAGCCCCCAGGCCAATACTTCGTTGTGAACTAACTCCGCTATAAACGGCTT
The DNA here is from genome assembly GCA_018056925.1 of Phycisphaerae bacterium. Lineage (GTDB taxonomy): Bacteria > Planctomycetota > Phycisphaerae > UBA1845 > Fen-1342 > JAAYXS01. The sequence continues at coordinate 2,048 of JAGPEO010000359.1, read as the reverse complement.
CGAGAGAAGTCGATAGCCCAAATCAAACACACGCTCTTCGATCAAACCGGCCAAATAGCGAGCCACCGGCTGACCCAGGTCATAGACGTTTCGCAACGTCTCAACGATCGCCCCCTTTCTCCAGCGAACGGGCGCTCGCACGCATTCGCCCGGGTCATATACTCGCACTCTGGCTCGCCGCGCCTCACGCAGCCGGCGATGAGCTTTCAGAATTTCGGCCGAGTAGCCCAGGCCGGTTTGCGTTAAAGCGGCCCGAGCACAGCCGTACACGTATTCGCTCGTGGGGACTTCAGAATCTTCCAGTTGGCGCAGATGAACTGCAATTGCCTGGCTCAGCGGGCCGGCCATTCGCCACTCCTCGCCGCCGGCCTGGAGCACGCGCCTCAAGCAGCTCTGCAGTTTGGACGCGCTAAAGCACTCCAGCGTGCCGTCGCGTTTCGTGATGACCAGCACCTTCTTGGGCTTCACGGCTCCCTTGGCTCCTCCTGGAACAGATCGCGTTGGCCGGGGATATCGTCGGCCGACCGCTCGATCAAATCCTGCGCCTCTTCGATAAAGTCACCCACGTCCTCAAACTGCCGATAGACGCTGGCGAATCGCACATAAGCCACCTTATCCACTCGCCGCAGCACCGCCGCGATTCGCTCGCCTATGGTCTGGCTCGAGACCTCTTTCTCAAAATGAGAAACCAGGTACTCCTCTACCTCGTCTACGATCTGGTCGATGCGCTCCGCAGAAATCGGCCGCTTGTAGGCCGCCCGAACAATACCCTCGCGCATCTTCTCGCGATCGTACGGCACGCGCGATGCGTCGCGCTTGATAACCGTCAGCCGAATCGTTTCCTCGACACGTTCGTACGTGGTGAACCGTCGCCCGCACCGCAGACACTTCCGCCGTCGCCGGATAGACCGTCCGGCTTCCGTGAGCCGCGAGTCGACCACTTTGTCGTCGTCGGCCTTGCAGAACGGACAACGCATGGGTCCAAGCTTCCCATTTTCACGCTCGCCTGGTTCCCGTGTCGCACTTCGGCCGCCTTGTGCCCAGGCTGAACACCATATGTTGTTACTTCGTAAGTTTATAACACAATGCGCTGTGTGTCAAATAATTTCTGCGGATTTACGCAAGACAAATTATCCCACCCCGGTTATAAACTCGCCCCCATGCCCAGCGCCTTGGCTGAAATCGCGGTCGGCGGCTTCCACGTCGGCGGTTTTTCGACCGCCGGCGAGGAAACCTTCTTCGTTATTCCCGAAATGAACATCGGCTTCGACATCGGCCGCGGCCGCCGCGAGGTTTTGGCCGTCGACAACATCTTTCTCAGCCACGGCCACATGGATCACGCTGCCGGCGTGGCGTATTACTTCTCGCAGCGGATGTTCATCGACAACCGCCCGGGAAACCTGTATGCCCCCGAGCCGTTGGTGCAGCCGATCCGCCGACTGCTGCAGGTATGGGGCGAAATCGATGGCAACGAACCGCCGGCGAACATCTTTCCCGCGTATGCCGGCGAGGACATTCAGGTCCGGCGCGACCTGATCGTGCGGCCCTTCGAAGTAAACCACCCCTGTCGGCGGCGGGTGCGCGGCGCGTATCCCAGCCTTGGTTACGTGGCCATCGAGGTGCGCAATAAGCTGCTGGACGAGTACCAGGGACTGGAGGGCCCCGAACTGGTGGCCCTGAAGAAAAAGGGCGTCGCGATCACGCGCCGCGTGGAGCTCCCGCTGGTGGCGTACTGCGGCGACACGGCCCCGGGCGACTTTTTCAAGCTGGATTACGTGCGCGACGCCAAAATCCTGCTGCTCGAGTGCACGTTCGTAGACCCGGACCACCTCGAGCGGGCACGGGCCGGCTTCCACATCCACGTCAGCGACCTGCGCGAGATCCTGCCGCAGTTGCGCAACGAGCGAATCGTCCTATGCCACCTGTCACGGCGCACGGCGCTACCGGAAGCGCGGGAAATCATCGCGCGCGAACTGGGCGACCTGTTTTCTGATCGCGTGAGCCTGCTCATGCAACACCGCGCCCGCCCGCGGCGTCGCCCCCCCGAC
>JAGPEO010000358.1 GCA_018056925.1 Phycisphaerae bacterium | reverse complement strand
TCAAACCGCAAGCGCATCGGAATCGCCAGGCGGAAGATGCGCACGTTACGTATATTGAGCGGCGTCACTGCAAGTTACCGTTCGTTGCCAGGAATCACTGCCGCACGTTCCCACGGCACCTGCCAGGCATCTGTTTCCTCGATTGCCCGCTGCCCATCCGCACTGAACAGGTACTCGATGGCGGCATTCACGGCCGGACTGGGCGGCTCGACGAAGTAAACGTAAATCACCTTGGCAAGACCGTAGCGGTCGGCCTCGATATCTTCGAGCGATGGAAAAACGGGCGGGCCGTCGCGTCGCATGCGGATGCCCAGATAGCGCACGCGGCCGTCCAACCCGACGCTGGCAAATCCCAGCCCCAGCGGATCCTCAGCCACACGGTTAATGATCTCCGCGTCGCTGTCGCAGGCTTCCCATGTGGGCTCGGCAAACCAGATGCGGGCCTGCTGCATCAGAACGTTGCCGCCGCGCGTGACTTTCTTCGGGCCGTACAGGTGAATCGGGCCCTCCAGGGGGAACTCGTTTCCGCCCAGCTCTCGCCAATCCCTCATCTTGCGCTGGAAGAGCAGCGTGATGTGCTTGGCGAAGATGCTGTCCAGCGGATTAGCCGGGTTGACGTACAGGGCATACCCGTAAAAGCCGACGCGCAACCCGCGCACCTCCTGATCGCCGAACAGCTCGCGTTCGCGTTCTTCCAGCGGGCGATCGGTGACGGCCAGGTCACACTCGCCGCGTGCCAACGCCTGAAATCCGACCTGCGACCAACTCGGGGCCCCCACCTGCTCGACGACGAAGCGGTAATCGCGCGCGTCGCGCAGCCAGGAATCCACCAGCTCCGTCGCAATCTGAGCTCCGGTAATCCGCAGCCGTGCCGTCGGCGAAACCGATCCCAGCCGGCAGCCGCTCAGTGCCAGGATCAAAAGCCCGCCGGCTGCCCATTGGCCAAACCCCCTGTTGTCACCTAAACTGGCATGTTTCGTGCATGCTCGCGACACTAGGCGGGCGCGAGGCGGGCAATGGGACCACGAGCGCACCCGGGCGAATGAGGAAGCTTGAAAGGAACGGCCTGAATGCCGACCAAGACGACCATCGATCAACTGGCTAACCATATCGGCCAAACGGTAACGCTCCAGGGTTGGCTCTACAACAGTCGCTCGTCGGGCAAGCTCCTCTTCCTGATCGTGCGGGATGGCACCGGCCTGTGCCAATGCGTCCTCGAAAAGTCGCCGGAGCAGGCCGAACTCTTCGCCAGTGCTGAGAAGCTGGGACAGGAAGCTTCGCTCGAAGTGACCGGCCTTGTCCGCGCCGACCCGCGCAGCCCCGGCGGGCACGAGTTGACCGTCTCAACCGTGAACGTCATCCAGGACGTCGAGGGCTACCCGATCACGCCCAAGGAGCACGGGATCGAGTTCCTCATGCAGCGGCGGCACCTGTGGTTCCGTTCGCAGCGCCAGTGGGCCATCCTGCGCGTGCGGGCCACCGTGGTCGACGCGATACGCCGTTACTTCAACGATCACGGCTTCGTGCTGATCGATACGCCGATCTTCGCCCCGGCCGCCGGCGAGGGCTCGCAAACGCTCTTCAAAGTGGACTACTTCGGCGAGAACGTCTATCTGGCCCAGACCGGCCAGCTTTACCTTGAAGCGGCCTGCATGGCCCATCGCCGGGTCTACTGCTTCGGCCCGACGTTTCGCGCGGAGAAGAGCAAGACGCGCCGGCACCTGACCGAGTTCTGGATGGTTGAGCCGGAAATCGCGTACGCCGACGTCGACGAAGTAATCGCGGTCGCGGAGGACTTCGTTCACGAGGTGGTGCAAACCGTCTTGCGCGAGCGCCGCCCCGAACTGGAGATGCTCGCTCGCGACGTCGCCAAGCTCGAAGCCTCGACGCAGAAGCCGTTCTACCGCATCACGTACAGCGAGGCGGCCGAACTGCTGCACAGCGCCCGCGTGCGCGACTTCCTGCTGGGCGACCTCGAAGCGGCCAAAGCCCGCGTGGCCGAGATCAACAAGCTCATCGCGGAGAAGGAGGCGGAACGGACCGCGCCGGGCACGAAGAAGTGGAAGGCGGAGAAGCTGGCCCAGGAAGTGCTCGACCTGCGTGAAGAGCTGGCGGAGCGCGAAGAAGACGTGCGCAACATTCCGCACCACATGGAGCTGGCCGCGAATTTCGAGTGGGGCTCCGATCTCGGCGGCTCGGACGAAACCATCATCGCCCGCCTGCACGACCGCCCGGTTTTCGTCACGCACTATCCGCGCGGCTGCAAGGCGTTTTACATGAAGCGCAACGAGCAGGACCACCGCGTGGTGAACAACCTCGACCTGCTGGCCCCGGAAGGCTACGGCGAGATCATCGGCGGCAGCCAGCGTGAGGACGATCTGGAAGTGTTGCGCGAGCGGATGAAGGAAGAGGGCCTTAAGGAAGAAGACTACGCCTGGTACCTTGACCTACGCCGCTACGGCACCGTCCCGCACGGCGGCTTTGGCCTGGGCGTGGAGCGCACGGTGGCGTGGATCTGCGGCCTGAAGCACATCCGCGAGACAATTCCATACCCGCGCATGATGGGCAAGATTTACCCGTAGCTGGCGAAAGCCGGCCGCGTCTTGAACGCTAATCCGCGCTCACGGGCAGGACGGAGACGCGGCGCCGACCAGGCAGTCCACGAACGGGTCGATATCAAACACATTTACCTGCCCGTCGCAATTCGTGTCTGCCAGCATGCCTTCGCACTGCGGATACGCCGCCAGGTAGGCCCCGAACTCCGGCGCGCTGGTCAACGCAAGCACGAACGGATCAATGTCGAACACATTGACCGCCGCGTCACAATTCAAATCGCCTACCGCATAGTGGTTGCGGTACAGTCGCACCTTTCCATCGCCGCTGCCCAGCAGTACATCCGGCAAACCGTCGTCATTCCAGTCGCACACCGCCGGCCGCGAGCGCGGCACGTCCTCCAGATCAATCACCAGACCGGCTGAGCGAACCATGATGTACGTGGTGAAGCTCGGATCCGCGTCGGTTCCGGTGTTGCTGAAGAAGAAGAGCTGCCCGGCGTGGTTCCCGACGAGCAAATCCTTCTTGCCGTCGCCATCCAAATCGGCCACCTCGGGACTGGAGCGCGAGCCCGGTACCATCAGCAGCGTCCCGCCCATTTGGGCCTGACTCTCAGTCCGGAAATCAGGTGCGCTATCCGTGCCCTCGTTGAGGTAGATATAAATGCTGCCATCATACGAACCCACCACCAGGTCCTTCCTTCCATCGTTGTTCCAGTCTACGGCCGATGGCGTGGCTCTGGCAGCTACCCGTATGTCGACCTTCTCGCCCGGCTGGCCGACCTGCAGATAGGCGCCGCCGTCAAAGGCCGGCGCCTCATCCGAGCCGACGTTCAGGTAAATCCTGACTCGCCCAGACGCCATGCCAATAAGCAAATCTTTCCGGTCATCTCCGTCCCAGTAGACCACGCGCGGAAACGCTCCCTGGCAACCTGAAGCCGCCACCGACAGATCGGCGCCTTCCGATTGTGCATAGAAGAACGTATCGAACGCCGGCTGCCCGCGCGTGCCCGTGTTCAGGTACACCCGCACCTTGCCCGGCGTATCGCCGCCTTCGCCGACCACCAGGTCCGGCAGGTC
>JAGPEO010000357.1 GCA_018056925.1 Phycisphaerae bacterium | reverse complement strand
GCGGCCCTTACTGGCTGGTGCTCGGGACGCAACCCTTCTACGCGCTGCGCTCCGTGGGTGCGACCGGCTATCCCGCGGCGCGAATCGTGCGCCAACTGATCGACGGAGATATTCTGTGGAGCCCGGCGTTGGACGGCGGCCTGCTGCTTTCGAAGCGCGGCGGCGATTTTGAAATGACCGTGGGTCAGGACGTCGTGATTGGCTACGCGCATCACGATCGCTACAAGGTCGAGCTTTATTTGACCGAGTCGTTCACGTTTCGCGTGCTCGAACCGTTGGCCGCGGTCGCGCTCCAAGCGGGCTGACGCGGAACGGATTTGGGGTGCGCGGACCTAGCGCCCGCCCAACCGCGAACAACCACACGTTAAGTACGAATTCATCCCGTGTTAAGGGGGCCGGCCTACATTCGTGGGCCGCTTTTTGACCGAAAAAAGCCGGGCGACAGAAGAGAATTAAGTTGAGAGGTGCGCGCATGTATTGGCGCAGAATCGAAGACGAGGGCCGGGACTGGCGTGAGCCGGAGCGCGGTCCAGGTCGATCGGATTTGGGGGCCGACTGGCGCGGCGAACGCGAATCGGAACACCGCGGCCGCCATTGGCGCCGCCGCTGGGCGGAACGCGAAATTTGGCAAGCGGGTCCATACGCTGGGCGGGCGCACGAATACCGCGAGCAGTACTGGCGCTCGCCCGGGGAAACGCCGGGCGAGTACCTCCGGCCGACAGGCCGTCGGAAGTGGGCCTACGGCGGCGGGTGGTGGCGTGAGCCGCGCGCCCTGCGGCACCACGAGCGCAGCGAAGAGTGGGGCGGCGCATGGCCGGGCTGGACGTACGAGCAACGGCCTGAGTACCGGGCGCCGAAGGGTTACAAGCGTTCGGACAAGCGGATCATGGAGGATGTGTGCGACGCATTCATGCTGGACGAGCGTCTCGACCCGCGCGAGATTGAAGTCGAGGTGCTGGACGGTGTGGTGATTCTGCGGGGCTCAGTACGCCACCGGCATGAGAAGTATTTGGCGGAGGACATCGCCGACAGCATATTGGGGGTGAAAGATGTCGACAACCAGGTTCGCATTGCGCAGCCGGGCGAAGTGCCGCATGTCGCGCGCCCGACAGTCTCCGGGTAAACCGGCGCATTTTTGGGCGGCGCAAGAAACAGGCTGGAGCGTGCCGAACGCGAGTTCGGCCGTCCAGCCTTTAAATTGCCTCGGCTAGGGCTCGAACCTAGGACCCGCTGGTTAAGAGCCAGCTGCTCTACCAACTGAGCTACCGAGGCCCGTTGGGCATCCCGCCGGATTGGACGGAAGTTCAGTATTCTAAGCGGTAACGGGCGCACGAGCAAGAGGCCGAAGCCGGGAGACGACGCGTTGCGCGGAGGGGGGCAGCCAACCCGATACGCCATCGGCGCCGCGTGGGCCTATGATACCGACCAATGCCCGAACTACTGGAGGCGCTGCGGGCGCGAGGCGTGGTTCTGGATCGAGAGCGGCACGGCCGAGTCACAATCTACGAGGAGGCGCTGAGGGCGTGCGCGGCCGGAGGCGTGCTACGCAGCCTTCAAATAGCCAGCCCCTTCTTGGCCCGCGCCGGATGCCGGAGCAGAGCCGGGCTGCGTACGGTTGAACCGCCGGTCGAGAGCGTCGTCGGCAAGCTCGTACCGGAGGTGCGGCGGCTGGGGAAGCGCGTGGTTCTGGCGCTGGAGGAAGAGCTCTTTCTGGCCCTTCACCTGATGATCGCGGTCCGTTTCCGGTGGCTGCCTCCCGACCGTAGACGGCCGGGCAAGGTCGCGCTCGCCGTTCTGGGCTTCGAGAGCGGAACACTCGTGCTGACCGAGGCTGGTTCGAAGAAGCGCGCGGCGTTGCACATTCGCGGGGCGAAGCGGCGCTGGCATAAGTGATAAGGTGATAAGGTGATAAAGGGCGGTCTGCGCAATCACTTTATCACTTTATCACTCCGTTGGCTTCGAGCAGTGCGGTGATGGTAGGTTCAGTCCGTCAGGGCATATTCGCGAATTTCCGCTGAATGCCCGCGGCACGACGGCACAGCTACATAGAGCAGTCGTTGCTCTGGGACCAGAAGACCGGTCCTTGCGCCGGGTGCGGTCGGCAGCGAGTCGCTTTTGACGCAGCCATTCTGGGCACAATCGAAAACGTCCACTTGTCCGTCGCCGCCGATTACGTACAGCCGGCGGGAAAGCGGATCGAGGAACATATCGTCTGCATCGCCGCTGCATTCGGCGGCAAAAACCTGGCACCCGCTGTTGGGGTCCAGCGCTATCAGTTGTGCCGGGCGGCGACAGACTATATACACAAGTTTGTGCTCAGCGTCGTAAGCCATGGGGTGGTTCAGCCCGCTACCTTCCAGTTCCCACATGCTGACCACTTGTTTGGAGGTGACGTCTGCCACGGCCACCCGTCCCCCGCCCAGAAGCCAGTTGCCGGGCAGGTTAATGAAAACGCGCGAGCTGTCCGGATCGAGCTGGAATGAAGCCGGGTGTGACTTGAGCGGGATTTGGGCCGCCGGGTTGAGTGAGCGCGGCTGGAGGAGGGTCAGCGCCCTCCCGTAGCCCACCAGCAGTTGACCGGTGCGGTCATTCAGCAATATGTGGTCAGCCTTGTCTCCCAGCTTCCGCGTGCTTCTTTCCTCCAACGTGCGCGTGTCGTAGGCGCGTACGGTGCCATCGCCGGCGCACGTCGCGACCACGAGCCCGCTATCGGGCACTATGACCAGGCCACGTGGTCGCTTCAAACCGCTGATGCTGGCAACGCGCTGGCCCGCGGCCAGGTCGATTACCTCCAGCGAGCCGTGGGCATAAGCGGCAACAAACAGGCGTTGCGTCCGGGCGTCGAGCGTCAGGTGAGCCAGGTGCCCGTCAACCTTGGGCAGCGGGATCGATCGTCGCAGAAGTGGCGGCGCGGCCGAAGATTCAGCGAGCATCAGCAGCGTCGCCAGGGGTAGAAGAAGGTAACGGAGCCTCACTACGCACCTCGCCGGGTCGAAAAGTGCGGGTTCGCCGAGTCGCAGCACTCGGCACGACGGCTCCATTATCGTGTTCGCGACCGGCTTGGCTACGGGACGCGCACCGGTTTCTCGAAATGCGCCACCAACTCGGTCGGGACAGCTCCGGGCCGGGCACGCTCCGGGCTCGGGTGTGGCTGGGCGAAAAACAGCGCCAGTTGCACGGCCGAAAGCTGGAACTGATGGTTCAACGAATCATCGTAGCCGGCCAGCAGCTTGCGCGGGTCGATCGACAAAATGGAGTTCAGCATGTCCAGGCCGCGCTCGCTGGCGGCCGCCTGGGCGCGAAGCTCGGCCCAGCGCGGCGAGTGCATCTGCAACAGGCGGAAGTTCACCCAGGATTCGTCAACGAACCACGGCTGACCTCGAGTCGGCGGCGGTGCGGTGCGCCGCAGCCAGCGTCCCAGATTGCGCAGCCGTAGCCGCAGGCGCGTGCGCCACCAGCCGCTATTGGCGGGAATGGCCGTGTTCGCGTTTTCGATGTCGGCCAGCGGCCCGCAGACGACTGAAAATGCGGGCACGGCCAGCCGGTCCGTCAGCTTCGGTAGAAGGGGCGCCGTCCGCCCGACTTCCACTATGTCGCGATACAGAAACAGCTCGTCGGCCGGGAACAGCCGCA
>JAGPEO010000356.1 GCA_018056925.1 Phycisphaerae bacterium | reverse complement strand
ACGATACAAGCTTTCTCTCCTCCTTGCTCTCTCTGGAGTGCGGTCCCCGCGAGGCGGTATGCGACGCCCCGCGGGGATTTGTGCGTGGATCACGGCGAATTCAACGCATCAGGCGTTAGCACCGCGCTAGCATCCCGGATGCGGGCCACACGGCTGGAGCACCTCTCATGCCACGGAAATCCTGGAGCAAAAAAGACGAACGTATGTACGAGCACATAGAGCAGAGCCAGCGCAAGGAGGGCCGTTCGAAAGGCCGGGCAAAGCAAATCGCCGCGGCGACGGTGAACAAGCGCCGCAAACAAGAGGGCCGCACCAAGCAGCAGAAATCGAAGTAAGTGTGTGCCACTCCGTGAAGCGGCACCTTCAAGCAGTGCGTGTCGCGGTCAGAACGGCACCCTCCGGCACCATGGGCCCCCGCCATTCACTTTGCACTGTTCGCCATCAGCCCATTCAGAGCCTCGGGTAACGCCGGCACGCGGAAACGCAAGACCAGCCTCTCGCCATTTCGACCGTCCACCCGCAACCCGCTGTGGGCCCCGTCGTCAGCCTTCTTGAATGTCAGACGCACGGGGTTGTACACAATACCAGTGTGGTCCTCGCCTCCCTGGCCGGTAGCAGTGATGCAAAGCACCTCCCGGCCGGCCTCTTCTGCCAGTCGTATAGCGCGGAACTCCAGAAGCGCCCCCGGCCCGCCAATCATGCCGCCGCCCGCGGTGGAGCGCACCGCCTGTTGTTCGAGCGTCGCCAGCCAGCCGTGATGCTGATGCGTGAAGCGTTCGCAGAACTCCGGCCAGCTTTCGCGCGTAACAAGCTCGTCCATCTTCAGACTCCGAACCAAAAGTCTCGGCAACTCGCCGGTCGGCGCGCAACCTCGGTCGTTGTCGTTTAATGTGTACCTGAGCCGCGTGAATGGGCGCTGAAACCGGTGTGAATTCGAAGAAAAGGCGCCCATGGCGAGACGCGATGGCATGACCGTGCGGCAGACGGTGCGGGACAAGACAGGTTCGGGCGGTGCCAGGCAGGCTGCCGGCTGGGGCAGCGTGCAGGCGGCGGTTTTGTTGCTGCTGGCCGGTTTCGCGGTCTACGGAAACGCTCTGACCCATCCCTTCCTGATCGACGATCACCTGCTGATCGAGAATGATCCGCGTATCAGTGGCTTCGACTTGCCCGGGATCTTCGGCCGGGAATACTGGCCGAGCGCCGGCGGCAACCAACTGTATAGACCGCTGACGCTCATGAGTTTGGCCGTCAGCCACGCCATCTGCGAAGCGGCCTGGAGCTTCCGAGTACCGAATCTGCTGCTACACGTGGCCGCGGGGCTGGCGGTTTATCACCTGGCGATGACGCTCGCGCCCGGGCGGCGCTGGGTGGCACTGTTGGCCGGTCTGCTGTTTGTGGTCCATCCCATAAACTCGATGGCTCTGAATCAGGTCGTGGACCGCGCGGATCTGGCGGCCGCGGCGGGGTCGCTGTGGGCGGCATGGCTTTACCTGACGGACCGTGGGGGCTGGCGACGGCCGGTCCTGGCGGCGCTGCTGTTTATTTTGGCTCTGCTAAGCAAGGAGAACGCCGCGACGTTGCTGGGCGTGTTCGTCGTGCTGGACCTTTATTTGCGCGGGCGCGAGCTGCGCGCTACGCGGCGGGCATGGTGGCGCGAGCGCGGCCTGCGGTATTACCTGCCGGCGGCGGTCGTATTGGGCGCGTACTTGCTACTGCGGTTCAACGTGCTAGGCGGACTGGTTCAGGACGCGGAACGAATCAGTCCGCTGGACAACATCATCGCCCGGCCGACTTACGGCTTGGAGTCCGGCGACAGCGTTTTCTTGGCGCGTTGGGGAACGCCGGTAGCGATTTTGGGGCGGGCGGCTGGTCTGTTGGTCTGGCCGCATCCACTGTCGTGGGACTACTCATACGCTGAGACGAGCGCGGTTCACGGGTGGGGCGAGCCGCGGCTGTGGGTGGGCGTGGCTGTGCTTTCGGCAGGTGCGGTGGCGGCCGTGGTTTCGTGGTTCGGGCAGCGGCGGGTACTGGTTGCTCTGGGGCTGATGCTGGCGACGTACAGCGTGGTTTCCAATACGTTTGTCGTGATCGCGTCGGCATTTGCGGAGCGCTACTTATATTTGCCCAGTGCGGGATTCTGCCTGCTCGTGGCATTTGCGGTGAGTGCGCTGCCTGAGATGTGGCGCGGTGCGGCCGGACCGCCGAGGGGCCTGCGCGTCGGCGTAAGCTGTGCCGCCGGCGCCGTGCTGATCCTGCTGGCTGTTCTGACGATTCACCGCAATCGCGATTTCGTTTCCGAGATGGTTCTGAACTCGGTTGATATAGAAACACACCCGCGTGCGGCCCGCATGTGGTCCGCGCTGGCGGGCGAGCAACTGAAGGCGGGCAATAACCGGGCGGCAGTTGTATCCGCGCAAAAAGCCCTGGAGATATACCCACCGTACCCGGATGCCTGGCGCACGGCTGGGCTGGCGCTGTTTCGTCTGAACGAGCCGGACCAGGCGCTCGCCTGCCTGCGAGAGTCCTTCAAGACCGGTGGACAGGACCACGAGACGGCCAACGTGCACGTAGCCAAGATTCTCACTCAGCGCGGCGAATACCGCGAGGCGATTTCGCTGCTGCGCGATTTCGTGCAGCGGAACCCGCAGGCCGCCGCGCCGCGCAATAATTTGGCCTGGTACTTGTTGACCGCCGAGCCGGCGGAGTTGCGAGACTTGCCTGCCGCGTTGCAGTACGCCCGGGAAGCGGTTTCCCTCGAGCCTCAGGCCGGCGATTTCGTAGACACCTACGTGGCCGTGCTGGAAGGCTTAGGGCGGCATGCGGAAGCACAGCGTGTCATCAGAGACGCCCTTATTCATATCCCCGCGGACGACCCCGCACGTCCGGATTTGTTGCGCAGATTGCAGCAGGAGCCATGAATCATGGTCGAACGACTTACGGATCGAGGCTACAACGTAATGGTGCTCGCTAACCAGGTGGCGCTTACGCTCCATCAGGAATGCGTCGACACGGAGCACATTCTGCTGGGGCTGATCAAATAGGGCTGCGGCGCGGCGGTTAATGTGCTGCGGGACCTCGGAGTAGATCTGGCGCAGGTGCGCGCCGAGGTCGAGAAGCTCGCGAAGAGCGGCCAAGCGGTAACCAGTGGCGCGCTGCCGCTGGCGCGGCGTGCCATGCGCGTCACTATGCTTGCCGGTGAGGAATCCCGAAGGCTCGGTCATAGCTACGTGGGAACGGAGCATCTGTTGCTGGGATTGCTGCGCGAGGAGGACGGCGCCGCGGCCCAGGTACTAATCCGCCTGGGAGTGAAGCTGGAGGCGGTGCGCGCCGAAGTCGTCAAATTGAGCGCCCGCGATTCGGAGCCCGCCGCGTCTTTCGAGCAAGTGACTTCGGAGCCGCCGGAAAAGCGGAGGGTCGACGAATTCGCCAGGGTCGACCCGCTGGGACGGCTCCTATCCGACGCTGTCATGGAGCTGGCCTCGCGGAAGGAAAAGGCCGCCTGGCGTGGCCAACATGAACTGGCCGGTCAGATGTTCGAAATGGCGGAAATGATCCGCGGCATACTGCAGCGACTGGCCGGCGCGGCCGGCAGAGACGAGGGCCAAGGGCCCTCCGGCGCGTAGGCCTGTCAGGTTCACAA
>JAGPEO010000355.1 GCA_018056925.1 Phycisphaerae bacterium | reverse complement strand
ATAGCTCCGCGCAGGGCGTCTCCCGTTGCGAAAAGCCGGCTTTCACCAGCAGCTCGCAACAGCGCCGCACGACCCAGGGACTGCCGTGCAGAAAGAGGCGCGCTTCCCACTCCGCGGGCCTGGCAGACACAGCCACGAGAACAGTATCGAGGACTTCTCCAGAGTCTTCATACAACCGTGCGAGAGCCAGCTTGCCGCGCGCCAGCTCGACCGCCTGGCCGCGCACCGGGCGAAGGCGAGCGGCGGCGAACTGCGGAACCGCCGGCCCGCAAAGCTGAATGGCCGCAATCGCCGCCGGCCCCGGACTCGTCAGAACGGCGAACGAATTCGCCCCGCTTGTATCGGCGCGTGCATTTAGGGGCCAGTTTTCAAGCGGTCTGTTTATCCCAAGTGCCCCATCTTCGGCCGTATTCATGCCTGACCGGCCGCTTTGCGATACGCCAGTGCCACCCCCATCAGCGAAAGATCAGGCACCACGGCGTCAACGAAATCGGCCAACTTGCCGATCAATGCCGCGTTACCGCCGGTAATCACCAGGTATGGCCACCGCCCCAGCGCCGTCGCGAACTGCTCCACGATTTCGCGCAGGGCCCCTACTGCTCCCAAAGCCACACCGCTCAGTATCGCCTCCTTCGTGGTGCGCCCGAACGGTCCGCCCGGCTCGGCCACCTCGACGCGCGGCAGCAACGCGGTGTGGTCGTGCAGCGCGTCGCACGACAGTTGCAGGCCCGGCGCAATAGTTCCGCCCATGAAAACGCCGTCCTGCGACACGCAGTCGATCGTCGTCGCCGTTCCGAACGAAGCGATCGCACATGGCCCGCCGACGCGCTCGAAGGCGGCCGCCGCCGAGCACACCCGGTCCACGCCCAACTCCTCCGGTTCGTCCACGTCGATCTTCAACGGCAAAGGGAGGTCCTCGGGAATCGAGAGCGCTTCCGTTCGGCAGACCTCTTCGATAACAGCCGTCAAACGCTGGGTCTGGTCCGGCGCGACGCTCGACAGAGCCACGGCGCGGCGCCCGGCGTCCTCGCTGCCGCTCCAGGCTTTCCTGACGGCTTCCGCCCACACGCCCGGCTGGGCGATTGGCACGCGGATCACGTCATGGATGCCGTCAGAATCCCACGTGCCCAGGCCGATGCGCGTATTGCCGATGTCAACCACCATCAGCGCGTCGACCGGTTTCAGATAGCTAGTCTTCATCAAATGATCCCGACTGCGGCGAATCGTCTTGGTTATTCATGACGTTACCGCCCCAAGAGCGGTCGTCAATGTCCTCAACTGCCGAATCGTCCGCACCGCCATTATCCGCTTCGGCAGGTTCATCAACCGCTTCGGCAGGTTCCTCAGCCGCCGGCTCGCCAAAATCAATTTGAGTGGGCTGCGCCGCAGCTTCCGTCTCCCGAACTCGTTGCACGCGCTCCCACATGGCCTCAGCCAGTTCGCGTACGCCTTGGCCGGTTACGCCGGAGATGGCCAAAACCTCGCCACTTAGTTGCCCCCGCATCTGCGCCAGACTTTCGGCAGCTTCCGTAAGGTCCAGCTTGTTGCCAACGACAATTTCCTCGCGTTGGGCCAGCGCCGGGCTGTATTTCTCCAGTTCTCGGCGGAGTATTTGGTAGGCCTCAAACGGCCTTGGCATTCCCTCGGGCGGACACAAATCGACCAGGTGCACGATGACCCGCGTCCGCTCGATGTGCCGCAGGAAGGCGTCACCCAGTCCCACTCCCTCGTGCGCCCCTTCGATCAGCCCAGGTATGTCCGCCAGCACGAGGCGCCGATAGCCCGGCAGCTCCAAAATCCCAAGCTGCGGGTCGAGTGTCGTAAACGGGTAAGCGGCAATCTTCGGCCGCGCGTTCGTCAGCCGTGCCAGCAGCGTGCTCTTGCCCGCGTTGGGCAGCCCCACCAGCCCGATGTCGGCGATCAGCTTCAGCTCCAGCCGCAGCTTGCGCTCCTGCCCCGGCCGGCCGCGTTCAGCGGTGCGGGGCGCCTGGTTGGTAGACGTGGCGAAATGCTGGTTGCCGTAGCCGCCGCGTCCACCGGCCGCGACACGCACTCGTTGGCCATCTTGAACAAGGTCTTTGAGCAGCCGGCCGGTCTCGGCGTTGTAGACCAGCGTCCCGGCCGGAACAGGTACGATCAGATCCTTGCCGTCTTTCCCATGGCGATTGGCACCGGAGCCCGGCTGGCCATCCTGCGCGCGGTAATGATGTCGCCCGGCCAAGTCAAGCAATGTCGAGAGCCCCGCCCGAGCTTCAAGGTACACCGACCCGCCGCGGCCGCCGTCGCCGCCGTCCGGCCCGCCCTTGGGCACGAACTTCTCGCGGCGGAAGCTGACGACGCCGTCGCCGCCTTTGCCGCCGCGCACCTCGATGGTGACTTCATCAACGAATAGCCGTTCGGTTCCGCTTGCCCGTGCCATAGGAGCGAGTGCAACACAGGTTTAATGATGTGTCAATCAATTCGGCGTAAGGAAAATAGGAGTCAAGGGAGCCGGAAATCAAGGGTCGAGGAGAAGTCATGAGCCCCGCCGACTGCCCTAGCTCGCCGAATCTCAAGTTTTGAACAGCGAAAGCTGGCGTGGACGTGACCTTTCGCCCGGACCGGGGCACAGGTTTTGACGCCAAGGCTGGCCGCAATCCAGGCCCAGGCGCGTGGCGGTGGTTTCGAAGAGTCGCGTGACGCTTTCCCAGTAGGCGCCGGCGGCTTGCATGCGATAGCCGAAACGGGGGTCGTTCAACTGCCCGCCGCGCAGCTCGCGCGTGCGCTGCTCGATGCGCGCCGCGGCGTCGGGCAGTTCGGCCCGCAATCGCGACAGGAAGACCTGCTGCACGCTGCCGGGCAGGCGCACTGGGGCGTAACCGGCCTGGCCCGCGCCGCATTCCACCGCCTGCTTCAGAAGCTGAGGTATGTCGCGGTCGTTCAAACCCGGAATGATGGGGGCCAGCAGGATGCCCACCGGCACGCCGGCCGTAGCCAGGCGGCGCATGGCTTCGAACTGCCGGGCCGGCGGCGGGGCGTGCGGTTCGAGCCGGCGTGCGACCTGCGCGTCCGCGAAGGGGATGCTGAAGCTGACGCTGACGTGCGCGCGGCGATGCAGCTCGACGAGCAAGTCCGTGTCGCGCACGATGAGATAAGATTTGGTCACAATGCCCACGGGGTTGGCGGCCGCGAGGCACGCTTCGAGGCAGCGGCGCGTGACGCGATAGACGGCTTCTAGCGGCTGGTAGGCGTCCGTAACGCCGGAGAAGGCGATGTTCTCGTGCCGCCAGGCGGGCCGTGCGAGCTCATCTGCCAGAAGCTCGGGGGCGTTGATCTTGACGATAATGCGGCTTTCGAAATCAGTGCCGGCGCCGAGGCCGAGATACTCGTGCGTGCGCCGGGCGTAGCAGTAAGCGCAGGCGTGCTGGCAGCCGCGGTACGGATTGACCGTCCAGCGAAACGGAATGTCAGGACTGTCGTTGTGCGTGAGGATGGATGCCGCGCGCTCCTCGTACACCTCGAGCTGAACGGGCGGCGGCGGGCCGAGCAACTCGCGGTGCTCGCTCAGGTACGGATTAGGAGGGTTGTCAACGCGTCGCAAGTGCAGCTCCTGCGTACCACGATACCGTATATGGTATTAGGAGTATGTTAGGGTTTCAAGTCATGGCC
>JAGPEO010000354.1 GCA_018056925.1 Phycisphaerae bacterium | reverse complement strand
ATCGAGCAGCGCGATTACCTGTATTACCTGGCATGGTGGCGTGGCTGGGAAGCTCACAAGGACGGCGATCCCGCGAAGGCCCCGAAGCGGCCTCCGCTGCGTCTCGTCGAGTACGCATAATGTATATCGTGGAGGGCTCCTAATGGCCGCAGATCTCGTGCAGCTGGTCAATGATATCCGGGCCACCGGCGGGGCTTTTCGCGAACTGCTTGCCCTGATTGAAGAGAAGTTCGCGCCGGATGCATTTGTTGATTGCCTCGGCGTTGTTCTTTGCGATCGTATCGAGCAACTCGGCGAGCAGCTCGAGGCCGCGATTCAACATCAATCTTTGCACGTTGAATGTGAGTGAGGTTGGCTACGTGAGTGGATGGAATCCCAAAACGTTGATGTTCGAGCTTACCGGTAAAAAAGCACGGTTTTACCTGCGGCGTGTCGCAGCCGATTTGCCTGAAGGCGTCCATCCCGTGACGTGGTTACTTCGATCTGCCGGCCTTGAAGTCCATGAGACGCCGTATGGGTGGAATGTTCGTGCTACTTCTGCGCAGATTTGGGTTGTGCTGTCGGGTTGTGCTGATGATGGCCTTGATTTTCGCCACGAGGGAGCGGACCAGTTGCGGGAAGCTGGCCTCTACGTTCCGGTCTTGGCTTTGAACGGCCAGCTCGTGTAGCCGCTTTATGAGGACGCCGTTTGGGCGTCCTCACAGTCTCCTCAGTAGTCGGTGGATATGTGCCGCACGGCGACGGTATTCGTCCGCATCAGTCGTCATTTCCGCCCGGTCTGCCATCTTCGCCCCCTGGTTCACTCGCGCCAATTCGTCTAGCAATCCCGCTGTGATCACCGCAATATCGGCGCTATCGAGCGTGATTGTCCGGCCTGCTGTTTGGTGAGCTGCCGGGAGCGCGAGGGCGGCGCCCTCGCATTCAGTGTTGGTGTCGGTGTTGCGCATCGCTAGTTCCTCCGGTGGTGGGGTCTGCTGTTTGGAGCCGCTGCACCCTGAGCCGGAGCAGCCCGCCCCGAAGGGCGACGGGCGTTAAGCCCCGACTGCAAGAATCCATGACAAAACGCGCGGCGCGCGTGGTTCCGCCGTAGGCGGAATTGGCGTGGATTCTTGCTTTCGGGGTAGCCCGTCGAGGGCTGTGCAGGCGAGCGGCTCCAAACAGCAGACCCCACAACCGGCCTGCGCAACGGCACCGCGGAGGCGCCGTATTTCGGCGCGTCTTGGATTTCCGGCCTTAGGCCGTGTTGGGGGGCGTTCGCGGCAAGAGCGCGGGGGGCTTTGCCCCCAGCGGCCGCGAGGCCGGCTATGCCGGCCGCTTTCCGGGGGTTGGGGGCCTTGACCTGGTTAGTTGCTGTCCTTGGCCTTGCCGAGCATCTGGGACAGTGAGAATGTCGTCACTGGTTTGTTCCCCAGCAGCGCCCGCATTCCCAGGGACGCACAATAGCCGTCCACGATTTCTAGTATCACCATCTGCTTTTCCTCGGGCAGCTGCTCGGCCTGTTGGAATACGGTTCGGAGTAGCCGCGTCGGGCCCAGCTGTTCCGTGTCAAGCAACAGATCATCGGCGCTGCATTCCAGCGCCCGCATCAGCCGCGTGATGGTCGATAGCTTCGGGTCGGTGTCGTGGCCCCGTTCGAGCTTCGAGAGGTGGCCGACTTTGACCCCGCAGGCTTCCGATAGTTGGCCTTGAGTCCAGCCCTTTTTCCGCCGTAGATTCATCAAATTCATAGCCAAGGACATATTTAGCCTCACGTTTTGACATCGTAGGGCAAAAATAACCCCCATGGCACTATCCCGGAGCGTTGAAATTGTCCTTGCGGACAAGTAGGCTTGCCCTACGTTAGGGCTTGACAGGGTTTCAGCATGGCAGGGCATTTCGAGGTGGCGGTCCTTGTAACACCGCCACTTTGTCTCATGTGTGAGACAGGCGGGGGCTTTTGTGGGTAGTCGGGAGGGGCCGAGGAGGGTGCCGGACCTGGTGTTTGCTCAGGACAAGCGGACCGGGCACGGGCATATCGTCGACCGTGGGTCGTTCGGGGTTCCTGGTGCGCTGGCGCTCTGCGGGCATCGGATGGACCTACGCGAGCCGGTCACTGCATGGCCGGTCCTTGGGGGCGATGGGGGGCAGCTTGAGTGCCTTCGCTGCCTACGGTCGGTCCGGTAGACATCTCATGCTGATCGATTGGGTAACTGCTCGCGTTCCACTTGACCGGCTATCGCCGGTCGCGCTGGATGCGGCGAGGTCCATGGGAGATCGCATCGTTAGGTATTGCCCGAAGTCTGGGGACGTTCGTTATGAGTCCGGCGCGTGGGATTCTGTGCGTTCAGACTCGCATCAGTTGGCTGCGCGCGCTGGGACTGATTTGTGGGTGCAGGGTTCGCCGGCTCGGGTGATCGGTGACGGCTGTACGGTCTTTGGGTCTGGCGCTTCGTCGGCTCTCGATCTTGCGGGCTGCGTGCGCCGTATGGTGGCTTTTTTGTCGGGGCGTCTGGGTGTTGAATTGCCTGATTCGGGCGATTGGATAGTGAGTCGCGTGGATGTTACCGAGAATCTTTGTCTCGACGATCTCACCCAGGTGAAAGAAGCGCTTACCGTTCTTCGGGGTACCGAAGGAGGGCGCTACAAGGTTCAAGCGAAGGATGGCGATTCGGTGTATTGGAGTCCGAAATCGAAATTGCGCAAAGGCAAGGCATATGCGAAGGGGCCGCATTTGCGGTACCTGATGAAGAAAAAGGGTTACACCGGTCGCCGCTATGTTGAGGAGGAAATAGCGGCGGCAAGCAGATTGATTCGTCTTGAGTTGACGCTAGGTCGTGAATGGTTCGCACGTAATGGAAGCCCACAGGCGATTGCTCCGGCCCGCCTCGAACACGAGTGGGAAAGCTACTTTGGCCGGATGTTAGGTGACGCGGAGGTCAGTGATATGGCACGAGATATTGAGGAGCGGATTAAGGCAGCTGCAACGAGCGAAGGGGAAGGAAAGTCGGCGTATTTGTGCTGGTTGGTCATTCGGGAGCGTGGATGGACGCAAGCGCAATCCATGTACACGCGTCCCACCTGGTATCGCCACCTGAAGGTCATCCGCCGCGCGGGCTTTGGTGATGCTGATATTTCTCTCGGGCAAGTCGTGCCGTTTCGCCGCGTGCATCTGCGGGCGTCGGTCGTCCGATCTTGGCCCGAACTGCTGCACGCGGCGTCTGCCTGATCACAGGACAATTTGTCTGCGTTTGCCTCGCGTAACCGGCCGCAGGTCGGTTATGCGAGGCGAACTTAGGCGAGCGTCTCTATGATGGATGGATCAGACTTCGCGTATCTGCGGCATCGCGCTAGGCTCGACCGGCCGTCGGCCGCAGAGTATCTCGGTGTTTCGTTGCGCACGCTGCGCCGTTATGAGAGTTACGGCGCGCCTCATATGGCCGTTATGGCGCTGGCTGCGCGCGCTGGCGCGCTTCCGGGCTGGGAAGGCTTCCAGTTTCGTCCTGGTGAAGTCGTGACGCCGTTGGGTGACGTCGTGAAGCGCACGGAGATCGAGCAGCGCGATTACCTGTATTACCTGGCATGGTGGCGTGGCTGGGAAGCTCACAAGGACGGCGATCCCGCGAAGGCCCCGAAGCGGCCTCCGCTGCGTCTCGTCGAGTACGCATAATGTATAT
>JAGPEO010000353.1 GCA_018056925.1 Phycisphaerae bacterium | reverse complement strand
AATGCACATCCCCGACGACCCGCTTTACTACGAGAAGTTTTACTTCACGCCGGGGGACCTTGGCTTTCGCTGCTTCGACACGCGCCACGCCCGGGTCGGTACGCTGATATGCTGGGATCAATGGTACCCCGAGGCCGCTCGCGCAACTGCTTTGCACGGCGCCGATATCCTCTTCTACCCGACGGCCATCGGCTGGCATCCGTCTGAAAAAGCCAGGTGGGGCGCGCAGCAGCTTGAGAACTGGCAGCTCATACAACGCTCGCACGCCATCGCCAACGGCTGCTTCGTGGTGGCCGTCAATCGCGTCGGCCATGAGGGTCCGGCGGACGGCGGCATCGAGTTCTGGGGCAGCAGTTTTGTGGCCGGCCCGAGCGGCGATATTCGCGTTCGCGCGGCCGTTGATGCCGAGCAGGTCCTGGTCTCCCAACTCGACCTGGGCGACATCGAGCGCCACCGCACTCATTGGCCGTTTTTGCGCGATCGCCGTACGGACGCCTACCGCGACCTTCTCAGCGTCTATATCGGCGAGCAGCACAAGGGCGAGCCCGTATGACGCCGCGCCAACTGGGCTATCGCATGCCCGCCGAATGGGAGCCGCATCAAGCCACGTGGGTTTCGTGGCCTCACAAAGAAGCCTCCTGGCCGGGCAAGCTGGAAACCGTGTTTCCCGTGTTCGCGCGCATGGTTGCCGCGCTGGCCGCGTCGGAGACCGTCCACATTAACGTTTGCGATCAGGACATGGAGCGGCGTGCCCGGGCCTTTCTACAGCAGGCGGAGGCCGTGGGCGACATCCGTTTCCACCACTTTCCGACCAACGACGCCTGGTGCCGCGACTACGGGGCGATCTTCGTTCGCCGCGCCGCTGGGCAAGGCTCCCGCGGGGCCGGTGAGCTGGCCGCGACCGACTGGGGCTACAACGCCTGGGGCGATAAGTACCCGCCTTACGACCTGGACAACAAGATCCCCGCGCTCATGGCCGAAGTGCTGGGCACGCCGCGTTTCGTCGCCG
Source organism: Phycisphaerae bacterium (assembly GCA_018056925.1). Taxonomy (GTDB): domain Bacteria; phylum Planctomycetota; class Phycisphaerae; order UBA1845; family Fen-1342; genus JAAYXS01. The sequence continues at coordinate 2,675 of JAGPEO010000353.1, read as the reverse complement.
ACATGATCCTCGAAGGCGGTTCGATCGACGTCAACGGACAGGGCGTCTTGTTGACCAGCGAGGCCTGCCTGCTGAACCCGAACCGCAATCCGCAGTTAGGGCGAGCTGAGATCGAAGAGCGCCTGCGCGAATACTTAGGCGTCGAGCACATCCTCTGGCTCGGAGAAGGCATTGTGGGCGATGACACCGATGGTCACGTCGACGACCTGGCCCGGTTTGTCGATCCCGAGACAATCGTGACGGTCATCGAGGACGATCCGGCCGACGAAAATTACCGGCCGCTGCAAGACAACCTGAAGCGCCTGCGCAGCTTTCGTCAGCCCGACGGACGCCCGTTTCGGATCGTCGAGCTGCCCATGCCGCGTCCGATAGTTTGGGAAGACCAGCGTTTGCCGGCCAGCTACGCGAACTTCTACATCGGCAACAAGGTCGTGCTGCTCCCCGGATACAGTGACCCCAACGATCGCGTTGCCGAGGAGCGCTTAGCCGCGCTTTTCCCTGGCCGCCGGATCGTCACGCTCGACTGCACCGACCTGATCTGGGGGCTGGGTGCGTTTCACTGCCTGACGCAGCAGGTGCCGCGCGCGTAGTCAGTAGTTCCATGTCGACCTTGGTATCGAGAAGCGCACGCAACGCCCGGACTTATCTCTGAAGACCGAACCCCCGGCGATTGCTGGCTTGACAGGCCCGCCGGTTACGCCAAAACTAGTTGCAGTTTGCTGAGTTTGGCCCCAAGGGGAACGAGATGCGCGCCCTGTTGGCAGTAACGTTGTTTGCCGGGATTTTGACCCTCTTCGGCTGCGCCACCCTGACGGAGACGCCCGAAGAATATTGCTACGTTCAACGCCGGGCGATCAAAATGAGCGTGCTCCAGATACCGGAAGACGCCCGATACATCATGCTGCTCGACCGTCCCTCGCGTCTGTCGCGCTGGATGCTTAAGTAACCACCCTGGCTCGCCGGCGCTTGCGCCGCGCGTGATTCGGCGCCGGTTCAGTCCGCCAATTGCGCAACTTGGCTTTGGGCCAGCTCTGCTGAATCGACGAGTTCCATCAATTCCTCCTGCGGTATGCAACTGCATGCCACCAGGCTGGATTGGGCTTCGTCCCACTTGATCACGGTCACGTTCTCGCCCACACGTGCAACAAAGTAGTGGCGTTGCTGCCCGCAGCTTTGGCCGCTCGCGCAGATTCGCTGTTGCTGAGCCAGCTCAATCCGGCCGGACATCGAGAAGAGCGAAACCACGTTTTCCGGCGGGGAGCTTGTGCCAGGCGAGAACTCTCCGCGGACGTAGTTGGCGTGCACGGTACGGATGCCCGTACGCTCAGGCGGGAAACAGCGGCACACGCCTGCCAGGCGAAAGCCCTCCGAACTGATATCAGGCAAATAGACAGGGAAGTCGATATCTGACCACGTCTCGACTTCCTGGGCTACCTCGGCCGGCCGGCGTTCGCCTATTTCCGTAAGGCTATGGTGGTAGGTATACCCGCATTTTTCGTAGATGCGCGCGAAATCGGCCGGATGCAGCACAACCACGCCGTTGTCGGGAAAAACAGCCGGCGGCGTTGGCCGCACTAAGAGGAGTACCAGCAACGCCGCCGAAGCCAACGCTAAGCCCGAAAGGCCCCACCAGCGAAAAAGCCGTAGCCGCCGCTGGTGTGCCAGCGCGCGACAAATACGGCCCTTCAAATCGCCCGGGACCGGTTCAGAAGCCACCGCGCGCCGCGCGCATTGCCGCAGCGCCTGCCATCGCGCCACGGCCGCCTGAAACTCCGGGTCACTCGCCACGGCCCGATCAAGCTCGGCACGCAGAACTTCGTCCACCTCCCCGTCCGCGTACGTAGCCAGCTCCCGAAATACCTCAGGTTGAGTCATTCGTTCTTCGGTCCAGTAATTCGATGCTCGCGGGCAAAGCCTTCGAGTTGCTCTGCCAATTGCTGCCGGGCCCGGTGCAAGCGGCTCATAACCGTGCCGATCGGGATGCCCAGAATTTCCGCGATCTCGTGGTAGCTCACTTCCATGGTCGCCCACAGCAGCAATACCGACCGGAACTCGGCCGGCAAATCGTCTATCGCTCGCCGTACCTCCTGATCAAGGTTCTCATAATCCAACTCCGGCGGGCCAAAATATCCTTCAGCGGCACGCACCTGGTCGAGCGTCTGCTGATCGGTCGCTCTGGGGCCCTTCTTGTCGCGCGCCTGGCGGTTCAAGAACGTGTTGTAGAGGATTTTCAAGAGCCATGGGCGAATCCCGAACTCGCGTACCTCAAAGCGCCCAAATGCTTTGTAGGCCTTGAGATACGTCTCTTGGGCCAGATCCTCAGCCTCATGCTCATCACGGGCTAGTCGCCGCGCCACGCGATAAACCGTCTCGAGGTGCGGGACTGCCAGCGCTTCGAACGAATCCTTGCCCTCGTCCGGCATCTCGATACGCCGACTTCCGCCGGCGTCCCTTTTGGAAACCTGATTCTCACCTCTACAATTCCCGACCAACGCGAAATCGGGCTCGTGCTTTGACTCGGAAACCAGTTCCGGCAAGCGGTGGCACGCGCCACCAGAGGGCTTTACAATGAACTCAGGCGCCGCGGCGCTGCGTCCAAACGAATTCTATGCTCGGGTTTGCGATGCACCTTTCCAATCGCAAAGCGGTGATTATCGGCGTTCTCGTCCTGAGCT
>JAGPEO010000044.1 GCA_018056925.1 Phycisphaerae bacterium | reverse complement strand
AGGCCGAGCGGGGCCCGTGCGGCTGGAACACGGATTGCGATAAAACGCACACTCGGCCTTGGCGGCGATGGCGACGCGGTTTGGCTCGCGTCAAATTCCCCATACAGACACGCTGGCGGTTGAGTTTCACGCAAGGAGATAGTTGATGGCGACCATGAAGGCGGTGGTCAAGACGAAGCCGGAGTTCGGCGCCGTGATGCAGGACAAGCCGGTTCCGCAACCCAAAAGCGATTGGGTGATCGTAAAGGTCCGTGCCACAAGTATTTGCGGCACCGACGTGCATATTTACAAGTGGGATCCCTGGTCTGCCGGCCGGATCGGCGCCGCCAAGCTGCCGCAAATCCTCGGGCACGAGGTCGCGGGCGAGGTGGTTGAGGTTGGCGAACACTGCAAGCGGATAAAAGTCGGCGATTATATCTCCGCCGAGACCCACATTTTCGATCCCGGCGATCTGACCACGATGCTCGGCTCGCCGCATGTTGGCCAGCACATGAAGATTCTGGGCGTCGATTTTGACGGCTGCTTCGCCGAATACTTCGCGCTGCCCGAATCGATCTGCTGGCCGAATGATCCGTCGATTCCGCCCGAAGTTGCGACCATCCAGGAGCCGCTCGGCAACGCGACCTACGCGGTGCTGGGCGAGGATGCGGACGTGGCCGGCAAGAGCATGCTGATCACCGGCGATGGTCCGATCAGCCTGTTCGCGATCGGCGTGGCCCGCTCGGTGGGTGTGGCGAAGATCATTCACTTCGGCAAGTACGACGTGAACATGCAGATCGGCAAGAAGATGGGCGCCGATCATCAGATGTACACCAACAAGACCACGGCCAAGGAACGGTTCCAGTTTGTCATGGACCAGACCGGCGGGAACGGCGTGGACATCGCGCTCGAGATGGTCGGCTCGCAGGATTCCGTGGATGACTGTTTCGCCTGCGTGCGCAAGGCGGGGCGCATCACGGCCTTCGGCGTAGCGGCGGAGAACCGGCTGCCGGTCGACTACAACAACGGCATCGTGTTCAAAGCCTGCCAGATCCACGGCATCAACGGCCGCAAGATTTTCGACACGTGGTACCGCAACCGGAACCTGCTGGCCAACGGGCGGCTGGACCCGACGCCGGTGATCACGGATATTTTCCCGCTGAGCGAATTCGAAGCGGGCTTCAATAAGATGCTGGAGCGTCCGCGGACCAGCGCCAAGGTGGTGTTGTTCCCGGATCGCAGCGAATACGAGGCGGCCATGAAGCGCCGCGGCCAGAAGTAGGCCCCCCGGGTAGCGTCGGCCCCCCGTGGCCGACGTAATCGACCGGTGTCCGACGAGCATGACCGGTTGAAAACCGGTCTCACAATACACAACAACCGTAGGTCGGGTCCCGCAGACCCGACGTTATCAAAGGGTGCGTCGGGTCGGTTGACCCGACCTACAGATTGCCGGAACAGCCCGGCGAATTGGAGCGAGAGATTATGTTTGGCAAGATGAAGCAAGACCTTCAGAAGGAACTAGTCAGCATTCGTGAAGCCGGCTTGTTCAAGGAAGAACGTTACATCCTGACGCCGCAGGCCGCCGATGTGCAGGTGGAGTATCCGCCGGGCGCGCCGAAGAAGGAAGTCATCAACTTCTGCGCGAATAACTACCTCGGCCTGTCCAGCCACCCGCGCGTGATCGAGGCCGCCCACGAGGGCCTCAAGACCCACGGCTACGGCATGAGCAGCGTGCGCTTTATCTGCGGCACCCAGGACATCCACAAGGAACTCGAGCGGAAGATCGCCGACTTCTTCCATACCGAAGACGCGATCCTCTACTCGTCCTGCTTCGACGCCAACGGCGGCGTATTCGAGCCGCTCTTCGGCAAGGACGACGCCATCATCACCGACGCCCTCAACCATGCGTCGATCATCGACGGTATCCGCCTGTGCAAGGCCACCCGTCACATTTACAAAAACAACGACATGGCCGACCTCGAGGCCAAGCTCAAGGAAACGCAGAACTGCCGCTATCGCGTGATCGCCACCGACGGCGCCTTCAGCATGGACGGCACCATTGCCCAGCTCGACAAAATCGTCGCCCTGGCCGAGAAGTACGACGCCTTGGTCATGGTCGACGACGCCCACTGCACCGGCGTGATCGGCAAGACCGGCCGCGGCTCAACCGAGTACTGCGGCGTCATGGGCAAAGTCGACATCGTTACCGGCACGCTGGGCAAAGCCCTCGGCGGCGCCTCGGGCGGTTTCACCACCGGCCGCAAGGAAATCATCGAGATGCTGCGGCAGCGCAGCCGGCCGTACCTGTTCAGCAACACGGTTTCGTCGATCGTGGTGAAGGCTTCGATCGCGGTGTTCGACATGATCACGGAGTCGACCGAGCTGCGTGACAAGGTCGAGGCGAACACCAAGCGTTTCCGCAAGGGCATGAAGGAAGCCGGCTTCGACATCAAGCCGGGCGATCACCCGATCGTTCCGATCATGCTGTACAACGCGAAGCTGAGCCAGGACATCGCCCGCGACATGTATTCCGAAGGCATCTTCGTGATCGGGTTCTTCTACCCGGTGGTCGGCAAGGGCCTGGCCCGCATCCGCTGCCAGATGTCAGCCGCGCACGACTTCAGCCACATCGACCGGACGATTGAGGCGTTCACGAAGGTTGGCAAGAAGTACGACATTCTGCACAAGACGAAGGAAGAGATTATCGCCAAGTACGGCGAGTAATCTTCGATCAAAGTGTCACGAACTGTGAGCCGGAGGTCACCGGCCCTCCGGCTCACGCAGCCTAACCGCTGCGGCGCAAACAGCCGGCGAGTCGTCGGCCACTTATGACCGCTTCACCAGTGGCGAATTAGGCGACGGCACGTAGACCGGACGAGAACGAGGCCGGGCGGGCAGCGTACCGCTGACCGCCTGCGCGACCCGCTCGCGGGCGATCTTCACATACTCAGGCACGATTTCAGCACCGGCGGCGCGCCGTCCATGAACGACGGCCGCCGCCGGTGTTGTTCCAACGCCCATGTAGGGATCGAGGACCAAATCCCCGCGGCGGGTAAGCGCCAGCACCAGGCGCTCGACGAGCTCAACGGGAAATTGACAGGGGTGAACCGTCTTTTCCGGGTGGTTGTGTTTGACGTTCGGGATAATCCACACATCGCCCGGATTTTTACCAAGCGGGTTCGCCGAGTACTCGCCCTTGTGCGGTCCTTTGAAGTGGCGTTTGCCGGGGTATTTCTGCGGAACGCGCACCGGATCCAAATCGAAGTAGTACTGTCCCGCGGCATCGTCTTTCGTGAACCACAGAATTGTCTCGTACCGCCCGGAGAACCGCCGCGAACAATGCAGACCGTGCTCGAAATGCCAGATGATCCGGTTCCGCAAATGCAGCCCGCGCTCCTTGAAATACGGATACAGTAGTGTATCGAGCGGGAAAATCTCGCCCTCGGCGACGTGGTTTCCAATCTGCCAACAGATGCTGCCGCCCGCCCGCAGCTTGTCGGCGCACAGATTGATCACTTCGCGTTCGCGCTGCAGGTAGTCGGGCAGTGAGACCCGCCGCTCATATGTCTTGCCAATGTTGTACGGCGGCGACGTGACGACGAGCTGAACCGATCGCGCCGGCAGCCTCGCCAGCAGTTCCCGGCAATCCCCCGCAAACAGCGTCACGTCGTTCTTTGCCGACCAGTGCTCGCCGACCAGGAAAGGCGATCGCGCGTTTTTATCCGTCCCATTTGGCGAGGCCACGCTGCATACCTCCGGGACGGCCCCGGCTTGCCTTATTCCTTCGGACGCTCCTTCAGCGCCTTGATCATCTTGGGAATAACCTCGTTCAGGTCGCCGACAATGCCATAGTGGGCGACGCCGAAGATGGGGGCTTCCTTGTCCCAGTTGATAGCGACGATCTTGGCGGATTCTTCCATACCGGCCCGGTGTTGCACCGCCCCGCTGATCCCGCAGGCGATATAGAGAGCCGGGCGCACCGTGGTGCCGGTCTGGCCGACCTGGTGCTCCTTGCCGATGTAGCCACCATCCACCGCAGCGCGCGAGGCGCCGACCGCCCCGCCAATGGCGCCGGCCAATTCGTGAATGATGCGGAAGTTGGCCTTGCTGCCCACACCGCCACCGCCGGCCACGATGGTTCGCGCCCCTTTAAGGTTGACCTTGCGCGGTTCGCGATGGCGTTCGACCAGGCGCAGCGGAAAGTCCGCGTCAGTCAGGGCAACTTGCTCTTCTAAAATTTCGCCCGTGCGTTGCATGTCCGGCTCGAGCATGGGCATGACGCCCTCGCGCACGGTCGCCATTTGCGGCCAGCGGTCCCAGTTGACAATCGTGGCGATGATGTTGCCGCCGAAGGCCGGGCGGATTTGGAGCAACAGGTTCTTGTGCACCTGCTGCGTCTTGGGATCGGTCACGTCGCTGATTTCCAGCGCGGTGCAGTCAGCCGTTAAGCCGGCCTTCATGGCCGAGGCGATGCGCGGCGCCAAATCACGCCCCAGCGGCGTCGCCCCGTAAATCACAATCTGCGGGCGGTGCTTGTCTATCAGCGTACAGAGGATCTTGGCGTATGGCTGCGTCTGGTAGTGCTCCAGCCGCCGGTCCTCGACCAGGTACACGCGATCGGCCCCGTGCGCGAACAGCCGCTGCGAAAGCTCGCGCACATTCCAGCCGGACAGCACGGCCGCCATCTTGACGCCAAGCTGGTCGGCCAATTGCCGCGCCTTGCCGCACAGTTCAAGGGCGATGTCATGCAGACTGCCCTCTTCCTGCTCGGCAAAAACCCACACCTCGCCACTGCGGTTCACCGGGATCATGCTTTCCTCAAACTAAAAACAACCACAGCGGCACAGAGCTACAGAGAAGACATAGATACAACTTTTCACCTTAATTCTTCTCTGTGCCTTTGTGTCTTGTGGTTAATTCTCATCCTAGCGTGTGGTCAATGACCAGTTCGCGGATCAGGCCGCGAATGCCGTCGTCGGTCGGTGGAATTTCTGTGTAGCCCTGCTTCGTCAGCACGATCGACTGCACGCGGTGGACCTTGGTCGGCGAGCCGCTCAGACCGCACCAGGCCAAGTCCGCCCCGATGTCATCCAGATTCCATTCCTCAAGCATCAGCCCGCGGCAGCGGAGCGACTCGGCCCGCCGCAGAGCCTCGGCTTCCTTTTGCTGGTCGCTGAAATCGGGGTTCTCACGCGACACTTCGATCAACAACTCGCTTGGCGTACGGGCCCGCTTGTACTTGAGCACGCGCTTGGCGGCCGGCGGCCGAACCAGGCCGGCTGTATCCAGCACGGTCACCAGCACCGGCAGCCGGACCTCGACGATCTCCCAGCCGCTGCCGACGTTGCGCCGCAGGCGGGCGATGTTCTCGTGCAGGTCCACCACTTGTTCGAGATAAGTCACCTGCGGGATGCCCAGCTTTTCCGCCGTCTGCGGGCCGACTTGGGCCGTATCGCCGTCGATCGCCTGCCGGCCGCAGAAAACGAAGTCATAGCGGCCGATTTTGCGGACGGCCATGCTGAGAATGTAGCTGGTGGCGAGCGTATCGCTGGCCGCGGCCCGGCGGTCGGTCAGCAGGATGGCGCGGTCCGCGCCGCGGTACAGGGCCTCGCGCAGCACCTCGCCGGCCTTGGGCGGGCCCATGGTGAGCACGGTCACGGTTCCGCCATGCGCCTCGCGCACCGCCAGGGCCATTTCCAGGGCGTGCAAGTCGTCCGGGTTGAACACCGTGGGCAGGGCCGCCCGGTTGACCGTCCCATCAGGGCGCATCGCCTCGCCGGTGATATTGGCCGTGTCGGGCACCTGTTTTACGCACACAATCGAGTCGTAGGGCACGCTTGGACTCCCACTCTCACGCCTCAAACGTGAAAGCCCGGAAGGTAACGGCGCACCGGCCAAAGCGTCAAGCCAGAGCGCGGGCGGGAAGGGGCAGAACGCGGGCGTATCGCCCCGGAATTCGCGGGTGTTTTTGTCCGCAAATCGTTGCGGTTAGAACAGCACCGGCTTGCCCAGCTTTCGCCGCACCGTCACAAACTGACCGGCATGCATCAGCTCGTGTGTGCCGGTGATCAGGAAGACCGCCGACACCGTCGGGGCGTAGGCCCGCATCGACTCCGGCGCGGGTTTCTCCAAGTCAGCCTCGGGCGTCGCGTTCAGTGCGGCCAGCGTGCCGGCCCGGATCTTTTCGAGAAGACCGAGGTACTCCTGCTTGGTCGCGAACTCCGCCGGCTGGTCCGACCTGGCGCTTTCTCGCGTGTACCGCTCTACAAAACCAGCGGGCAGCTCGGGCATTTTGTGCCCCAGGGCTGAGATCATCTCATGTTCCGAGGTGATCAGGTGCCCCAACTGCCAGGCGGAGTGATTCGCCGCCGGCACCGGCCGAACGAGCAAGTCCGCGTCGCTGAAGTCCTTCAGGTACTCGACCGTGACCATGCGGCAAAAATCCAACGTGTTCTTGATAACGTCCTTGGCGGTCATAAGTTCTCCCTTTGACGTTTCGAGCCGTAACCGGCGAGACGGCTTTCATGATCGTGCCGCCGGCTCTCGTTGAAAAGGGAGGGCAGGCACGTTTCTGCGCCGCAAGTGACGGAGCCGGGGCACCCGCCGCACAGATCGGGTACAGTGTCGCCCAACGCGAGCCATGAATTCGAAAGGCAAGAACTCCGACGCCTCCGCCGCCCAGCGCCTGCGATATGCCGCTTTCCCGCGCGGCAGCCGGCGCGAAAGACTGGCGCGCTGGCTGCTTCACAACCAGCGCCGCTTCGTCTTTCACGCGCAGCAAGGCCCCTCCGCGCTGACGCGCGCCCTGGGCCGCAAGCTGCGGCTGGCGGGCCGGCGGCTGCTCTACCGGCACAAGCCGCTCGCGTCCGTGGCCCTTACGACTGGTCCGGGCACAGACCCGGCATTTCCCGGCCAGGCGCCCGGCCTCGTCAGCATAGTTCTACCCGTCTACAACCAAGCTGGCCTGCTGCGCGAGTCCATCGACAGCGTCCTGAAGCAAACCTACACGAACTGGGAACTGATCGTGGTCGATGACGGGTCCGCCGACGACGTGACCGCGGCCTTGGAGCCCTACCTGCGCGAGCCGCGCATCCGCCTGCTCACGCAGCCCAACCAGAAGCTGCCCAAAGCGCTCAGCAACGGCTTCGACTTCGCGCGCGGGGAGTTTTGGACCTGGACCTCGGCGGACAACCTGATGGAACCTACCCAGCTCGAAAAGCTGGTCGGCTTCCTGCGCGCCCACCCCGAAGCCGCCATGGTCTACAGCGACTATCTCGCGATAGATGACCGCGGGCAGCCTTTGCGTGACCCCGCGTTTCGGCCGCAGAACCGGCGCAGTCCCGACGCGCCCGAAATTCACCTGCCGCGCAACACGGCCAACCTGAACGTCGTTCAGGATAATTTTATCGGCGCTTCGTTCCTCTACCGCGGCTGGGTGGGCCGCCTGTTGGGCGATTATCTCCCCTGGCAAGGCGTCGAAGACTACGACTACTGGATGCGGATGAACAGCTTGTTCCCCGTCTGCCACCTGGGCACGGACGAGCTTCTATACCGCTACCGCGTCCACGATAACACGCTGAACGCGCGCGCGGCGGAGCACAAAATTCACGATCATGCCGCGCGTCTGATGACCTACGAAGCCGGCCGCACCGGCTACTACCGCCAAGGGTGGACCATCCTCGTTGATGAAGCAACGGCAGCGTGGCTGAGCACTTTGACCCCGGCGCGCTGCAAGCTGCAGCGTCTGGGCAGCGAGCCTCCTGCGGACTACGGCGGCAAAACCCTGATTCTCGTCCGCGCTGATGCTCTGCCCAGTTTGTCCAACCACCCGCGCTCGCCGGACCTCTGCATCGCGGCCTGGTTCGCCGGGCCAGAGCCGAACCCTTACGACGTCGCGGTCGAAATACAGTCGCTGGCGGACGTTTGCTTCGCGGACGACAAAACGACGTTGGCGCGGCTGGGCCTGCTCACGCGCGCGGCGTTTCGCGCTGCACCGGGGCCGGCGCTGGTCGATCTGGCTCTGGCTTACGCCAATAACCACCTGTTCACCAATAAGACAATCTCGAAAGCGGACGCCCGGCGCGAGTTGCCGCGCGCATATCTGCCGACCGGCCGAAGAACTCGCGTGCTGTTGCAGGTCGAAGATTTCCTCCAGGGCGGTCTCGAACACGTGGTGCTGGATGTCGCCGCGACGCTTGATCCGCAGCGCTTCGAACCGGCACTCCTCGTGCTGGGTCGAGCGGGACCGGCTGCAGCCAAAGCTCGGCAGCGCGGCCTGCGCGTGTTGCGCCTGGACGCTGAAAGTGCTGCTCGCGAAAGCGCCTACCGCGACTTGCTTCGGCAAGAAGGCATCGACCTCGTCAACGCACACTATTCCCTTTTTGGCGCGAGCACGGCGGCGGACTTGGGTATTCCATTCATGCAGACAATACACAATACCTATGTCTGGCTTTCGCCTCAGCAGATCGCCGAATATCGCGCCGCCGATGCCCACACTACCGGCTATACCTGCGTCTCGAACGCCGTCGCCGCGTATTCTGACCTCCGCCTTGGATTGCCGCCGGGCAAAATGGCAGTCGTCACGAACGGTGTGGATACTCAGGCCCTCGACGCCGCCCGCTCCGGCCTGGATCGCGCCGCCGAGCGGACCGCCCTGGGTTTCGCGCCCGAGGAATTCGTCTTTCTTTGCACCGCTTCGCTCGGCGAAGTCAAAGCACAACTCTTCCTGGTGCGGGCGCTCGCGGCGGCCCTCCGCAAAAATCCACGTTTGCGGCTCGCTTTGCTCGGCCAGGCCCAAAGCAGCCCGAATGAAACCGACTACGCCCAACTCGTGCGCCGGGAAATCGACCGGCTCGGCGTGGGGCCCGCAGTCACCTTCCTCGGCTATCACGATCGGCCGCAGAAGTTCTACTACCTGGCCGACGCGTTCGTCCTGCCTTCGTTCATCGAGGGCTGGAGCCTGGCCCTGGCCGAAGCGCTATACGCCGGTTTGCCGATCATCGCCACGGACGCCGGCGCGGCCCGCGAATTGCTCACGCGCACCGGCGGCCGCCTGCTTCCCGTCCCGTACGGCTCACTCGGCACAATCGACGAGTATCGTTTCTACAACTCGGTCCGCGCCGCAAATACGCAGTTCGTGGACGCACTGTCTGCCGCCCTGCTCGCCACCGCGGCAAATCCTGAGCCGCCCACGCTGCCGGAAATTCTCCGCCAGAGCTTTGCACGCGAGCAGGCGTACCGGGCCTACGCGCGCATCTACGAATGGGTTACGACCGGCGGGGACTTTGCCGCGGTCCGAGCCTGGACACGCTGATGCGAGCCCGGCGAGGGCAACCCCACCAGGTTCACATCTGCACGGCCGAGCCCCATGCCTCGCGCGGCACAGCCGCCAGCAGAGTGCGCGTGTAAGGGTGCTGCGGGTTGTCGAAAAGCTCGTCCGTCGGAGCGAGCTCGACGATCCGCCCCTTGTACATGACCGCCACGCGGTCGCTGGCATGCCGCACGACGGCCAGGTTGTGCGCGATCAGTAAGTAACTCAGGCCAAATTCCGCCTGCAGCTCGTTGAGCAGGTTCAAAATCTGCGACTGGATTGACACATCCAGCGCCGAAACCGGCTCGTCGCAGATGATCAGCTTGGGCCGCAGCGCCAGCGCCCGAGCGATGCCGATGCGCTGCCGCTGCCCGCCGGAAAATTCGTGCGGGTAGCGCCATAAAGCATCCGGCGACAACCCTACGCGCCGCAATAACTCGGCTACACGCTCGCGCCGCTCGGCGGCACTGCGCACCAGGCCATGTACAGTAAGCGCCTCGCCGACGATGCTCTCGACGCGCAAGCGAGGATTAAGGCTGCCGAGCGGATCTTGGAAAATGATCTGCATGTCGCGGCGCATCGCCCGCAGGGCCGCCCCGCGCAGCGCCAGCACGTCGCGCCCATCGAAATGCACCTGTCCGCTCGTGGCGGGAATCAGCCGCAGGATAGTGCGCGCTAACGTCGTTTTGCCGCAGCCGCTCTCCCCCACCAGCCCGAGCGTTTGGCCACGATCGAGAGTGAAAGACACGCCATCGACGGCCCGGATCACGTCCGCCGCGTCACCGGAGCCGTTTCGGTCACGAGACGACTTTCCGCGCCCCGCACCGTGCCGGGCAGGCAGGTAGGTCCGCAAATCTTTTACGCTCAACAGCGGGCCGTCAGCCGGGCCACTCATGCTTGCAATGGTACCGGATTCGAACCGGGCCACCCAGTGATCCCGGCTTCGGCCTCAATTGCGGCTTCAGCCTTCCGCGATGCCGCGTTTGGCGCGCCCGATTTCGCGGCCAAGTTGGACTTTCAAGCGGTCCAACGCCACGTCGATCGCGGCGCGAAAGTCGGTGTGCTCTTGCTTGATGACGATATCGCCCGTACGGAGCTTCACATGCAGGCTGCAGAGCTTGTCACGCCCCGTTTCCTTGTCCGGCCCGGTAATGTCCTCGAGCCGCATGACCGCCGTCATCACGTTCTGTTCGAAGCGCGCCAGCGCTTCCGCGAACTTCTCTTCGGCGAAGGCGCGCAGACCATTGCTCTGCTCGGCGTTGCGTATCACGATTTGAGTTTGCACGGGCTTCCTCCAACCTGACCGTTCCGCATTTATTGTATCGCTCGATGCCGAAGGCAGTTCGACCAAATTCTCAGCCGGGCGACTGCAAGACACCGAACCGTTCTCCTTAATGCGGCCTCGGTCGCAGGCTAGCGTTTATAAGTTCCGATAAGGCTTGCTTGCGCAAGCACGTGGCCGCGGATTGCATTCAACAGGGCGCCTTTGCTGACACCTGAGGCCAACTGCACCGGCGCGTCCAGCGCGAATAGCGTAAACATGTAGTGGTGCACGCCGTCACCGGAAGGCGGAGCCGGGCCGCGATAGCCGACGTTATGCCGCCAGGAGTTCAAACCTTGCCGCGCGCCCACAGGCCGTGGGGGCACTTCTCGCCGGGCGATGTTCTCCGGCAATTCGTGCACCTCAGGGGGAATCTTGTAGATCACCCAGTGCACGCGTGGCTGGCGCTGCGGCGAACCGAGATCGTCCATTACCAGGGCATATTCGCGAACGCCTCGCGGCAAGTCAACCGCGACCAACGGCGGCGAAATGTTTGCCCCATCTTGGGTGTACTTTTTCGGTATCGGGTCACGCTCCGCGAACGCAGGGCTTAGCAGGCGCATGTGGTTCCTTTCACTGCTGAAATGCGACTTGCCATGCGATGCTGAGGGGTTGCATCTGAAATTCAACCTTATCATAGCGCGCCAAATGGACCGAAAGCCCTCACGATAAGCCTTTCGGCGAAATCCAGGGTGCCGGTCCACCGGCCGCGCATGACTGGGCGGTAATGCCGAGACGGGACCTCTCCTACTGCCAGGCGACGGGACCGGCTGGAGTGAGCAACGAGAAACCCGACGCCCAGCGGGCCGCAACGTGCGTCGGAAGCGCATAGCCGAGCAGGTGAGTATCAGCGCCCTGTCTGCGAGTGCTTGCGCCGATGTGAATGCCCAGCAGGCGATTGTCGGAATCGACGACGGCCGAACCGCTGTCTCCTCGCGTCAGCGTTCCGCCATCTCCTGAGCGCGGGTAGAAGACGATTTCCCGATACGTAACAGCAATCGTCCCGGTGCCCGTCGGCCGTGGATATTCAAACGTCACCATTCCATCGGCGTCCGCACCCTCGTGAAACCAGGTTGTGAAGGCCCCGCGGGCGCGCAGGACCCGGATGGATTCAACCGGCCTAAGCGGGTTCTGGCGAAGATCGCGAACCCCAAAGATTTGCGCGATGGGGACCGCGCGGCCGACGGTCAGCAGTACCAGCGCCAGGTCCAGCGGCGGTCGCCCGGAGCATCGCACGCACGGACCGGCCAGCGATTCCACGCCATCCGGCGTCGTGACGTAAGCGTGCGGCTGCGCGCCGAACTTGAGATTGCCATTGCGGCGTTCGTCAACGACGAGCCGGAAATCGACCACGTGGCCAGCTGTGAGAATGTAGTCCTGTTGCAGGTGGTCGCGCAGCAGGCAGCCGACCACGGCGCGCACTTTGATCCGCATCGGAAAACCCGGCCGTACCTGGCCCTGCAGGACGGCGCGGCCGGTCTCGATGACGTCGGTTTCGATCGATCCCAGGTGCGCGCGGCCGCGCGGAGGGCCGAGGACTGGCGGGACACGCTTTTTCGGGCGAGAAGTCTTGGTCGTGACGTGGACGCGAATGCACCAGCCTGTCTTGCGGGTACGGCCCTTCGTCTGCTTCTTGCCAATCGCGACGGCCACGACGTTAGGGAAGCGCAACAGACGCGGGCCGTAGTGCTGCAACAGCGCCGTCGCATTTCGCCGGGATGCCATGCGGCTAGTCTAGAAAAGCAAAGCCGAGATCCGGGCCGAACCGCTCGCGCAGCACTTGCTTAAGCTGTTCCTGCGTGTTCTCCGATAGTTTACCATTGAGTCGGATCTTCATGATCTGGGTGCCGGGCTCTCGCTCGACCCGGACCGTCTTCTCGGCCGGCCGCCCGTCGGCGAGCATAAAGTTCTGGGCCTTCAGAAGGCCCGGCAGCTCCCCGTCAATCTGTTGCCGCAATTGCTCCAAGCGCCCTTCGGAATTCGGCGCGTTTTCCGCGGTCTGCGGCGGAACGTCACCGGAAATCGCCAGCCAGTCGCGATCCATTTGAATCGGGCCGCCGCCCATCAATGCCCACTCGACACGCTTGGTCTTGCAGCCGTTTATCCACATCTCGACCAGCGTTGGCTCGTAGATGTAGAGTTCAGCGTAGCCGGGAATGCGGTGCATCTCGGGCGTGCCGCCGCTGCCCTGAAGTTGTGTGCCGGGCCGCACTTCCGCGAGGCCCGGGACGATGTTGGCCAGCGCCGCCGCGGACGAGGTGGGAGCAATGGGCCCCGCGCCTGCGAAACCCAAGCCGGCCAGTGCATCAATAACGTTGCCCACGGCCATGCCGGTCGCCACGGTGTTCGCGGCAGTGGTGCTATCGCGCATGTAGATCGGCCCGGCGCCCGTGTGCATCCAGCCGTTCACGAGGTTCATAGTCGCGCGAAACTCGCCCGGGCCGTTGTGTATCTCCAGCCCATACTTCTGCGTCAGGTCCGGTAGGTAGACCACTTGGAAGGTGTAGAACGTATGCGGAATCAAGCCGTCCGGGATAGCGCCGGCCGGAACGACCGGAGGATCGGACATTCCCAGCACTTGCCCCAGCTGTCAAATGATGTGCAACCGCCCTGTCAAACGGAGTCCTGTATGCCACTGCATGAAGCGCAGCTTCAAGCAGTGCCGAGGTCTCGCCGTGCCACTACCCTTGCCCGGGCGCGCCCGTACACTGGGTGGTTCATCGCACGCGCAGCAGGTCCCCCGGACCCAGCAGCCGCGGTCTTGCTACTCCTGATTCTGCCCCACACTCGCCGCCGGCGCCCGGTAACACAGATACCGCGCCAGCGACCGCAGCGCCTGATCACACGAGCGGAAGACCGGCACGCCCGCCGCCCGAATCGCCTTCACAAACGGATCAAACAGCTCGCCGGAATCGATGCTGACTACTACCGGCTTGGACGCTCCGGCGAAAAGCCTCGGCAGCCGTTCGGCCAGTGAGCCGGGCTTCGTGATCTCGTCGGCCGCGGTAAGCATCATTGCCGTCAGCGGCACCAGAGAGGCGACGACGCCGTCTACTTCGGGCGCTTCGAGCATGGCACGCACACAGTGCTCGTACGCTTCGTCTGTCGCCATTGGGGTGACATCCAGCGGGTTGCGCGCATTGACCAGCTTATCCAGCTTGAACTTCGCCAACGTCTCCGACAGCTTCTTCTGCGTCTCAGCGGAGAGTGTGGCCATCTCAACCTGGTACCGCATGCCGGTGATGTTGTCGGCCATCCCGACGGTTTCGTAGCCGGCATTACTGATCGCGCCGACCCGCCGCCCGCCGACCTGTTTGCCGTGCAGCGCGGTCGCGACCTCCAGCACTTGCTGGAACTCGGCGAACGTATCCGTCACTATCGCGCCGGCCTGTTCCACCGCCGCAGTGCAGACTTCGTAGTCACCGGCCAGCGAGGCTGTATGACCGGCCGCCGCCGACCGCCCCGACGCAGTCCGCCCGGCCTTGTAGAAGACGATTGTCTTGCCCGCGCGCCTGGCTTTGGCGACCGCGCGGACGAATTCGAGCCCACCCAGGTTTGCGAAACCCTCGGCATAGACGCCGATCGCGTCGATGTCGTCGCGTGATCCGACCGCCTCCAGCAGGTCCGCCAGCGTGACGTCGATCTGGTTGCCCAACGACAGCGCCAGCGCCGGATCCAGCGTGCCGATGTTGCTCAAACGCGAAATGATGAACGCCCCGCTCTGCGAAATCAGGGCCACGCGCCGCGCGGGTGAGCTCCAACGCGGATCGAGCTTCTTGGGCGGAATAAAGAACGTATCGTAACGCCCCGGGCGCGATTGAAGCCCCATGCAGTTCGGCCCCACAAACACAGGACCACCGTCGGGCAACTCCCGCCCGCGCGCCACCGCCTCTTCCACCCGTCGCTGCAAATCGCCCGAACCTTCGGTTTCGCCCATGCCGCCAGGGATCATGACCGCCGCCCCGACCTTGCCGCTGGCGACCACTTCGTCCACTACCTTCGGCATTGCGGCCGCCGGAGCGGCGATTACCAGCAGGTCCACCGGCTCGGGCAATGCCGCCACGTTCGGCACGCACGGCACGCCGTCAATCGCCTTCTCTTCCTCCTTTACGATGTACAGATGCTCCGGCGGGAACCCGCAGCTCTTCATGTTGTTCAGGATTATCCGGCCGAAGTTCATGGATGAGCTGGAGACGCCCAGCACGGCTGCCGCCCGCGGCTCGAGCATCCGCCGCACCTTCTCGATCGACCGGGCCGGGCGAGCCTTGGCCGCCGGCGCCAGACGTCCGCGGCCGTCGAGCGGAACCATGCGCTGCTGGCGGAACGCGAACGGGTTGACCTCGAGTTCGGCGATGTCCGGCCCCTCGACTCCGCGATCGACGCAGAAATGCCGTGCGATCGAGATAAAGGCCCGGAAACAGCGGAGCAGTTCGCCATCGGAGACAATCCGCCCGTGCCCGCGGGCCCGGCCCGAGAGCACGTCGTATGCCGCCGTGTGCTTGAACAGCTCCAGGAACTCCTCAGCCGTAATATCCATCGCGCAGGCTTTGGCGACGGCGATCCCCGGGCGCATTTTGCTGGCCAGGTACTCGGTATCCACTCCACCGAGGCCGGCCGCGATCACGGGCCCAAACTCGCGTGTGGCTCGCACGCCCACGAACAGCTCGTGCCCGAAGCCGGCCTGGCGGCGCTCGACGAACTCGACCACCAGCACGCCCTCGACTTCCACGTTGGCCCCGTGGGCAGTGACCATCCGTTCGATCTCGCGCTTGACGGCCACGAAGTCTTTGGGGACGAACACCACACCGGCGGCCTCAGTCTTGTGCGTAATCTGTGGCGAGACAATCTTCAGCACCACGGTTTCGCCGGGATATTGCGCCAGCACTTCGGGCGTAATCATGCCGCCCTTGGGCACGAAAACGTATTTCGGCGGCTGAATCGCGCCGACCAGCTCCACCAGCTTGTAGACTTCGTGCTCGTAGAAGCTCCGCCGGCCCTCCTCGTACACGCGTAGCAATGTGGCTTCAAAGGCCTGCGCCTCCGCGCCGGTCAGCCGATCGACGCGCGCCTGCCCGTTGCCGCAGACCGCCGCGCCCGCCTCGGAGCTCAGCAGCACTTCAGGGCTTAGCGCGTCGATTCGCTCACGCACCGCGCGCGAAGTCAGCCCGGCGCCCAGGCCGGCCCGATACGCGTCAGCCGCGTTGCGCCCGATGCGGAACGCCCGCCGGTTTGTCTGTACGATCTCCTCGCCCTTGCTCGCGAACATCTCGGCCACCGCGTCCTCCAGGTCCTGGGCGTCGATTTCGAGGTAAATCGAGGCCGCCCCGAGCGAGACGATGTTCGCCGACCGGGCCGAGCCAGCCTTCTTCGCCAGACCTTCAGCATCCAGCAGCACGTGCCGCGGAAAACGCGTGACGTGGCTGAGCACCTGCTCAATCGCGGGATAATTGTCGATATTCACTACGGCCGTCGTGCCCGCCACGACCACGCCATCGTTGTTCAGGTACTGCACGTAGCGCAGCGTTTCGAGCGGCTCGACCGAGAGCACCATGTTGGCCTGGCCCAGCGGGATCAAGTCGCTGAACAGCTCATGGTCCGCCACGCGCAGGTGCGACTCTACCGCCCCGCCGCGCTGCGACATGCCGTGAACCTCGGCCTGCTTGAGCGTGAGCCCGCGCCGCAGCGCTGCAATCGAGATGGCCCGCGCAATCGTGAGAATGCCCTGTCCGCCGACGCCCGCAAGAATGATATTTTGTTCCACGATTGATCCTCTGTCGTGAGCGCACCACGGCGCTGCAGGAATATTCTCGTCCCTATCCTACGCA
>JAGPEO010000043.1 GCA_018056925.1 Phycisphaerae bacterium | reverse complement strand
AGTACAGATCCTGACCGTTCACACTGGCCGGAATACCGAAAATCGTGCCCACGTTGTAGAGCGTTTCCGTAACCGCCAACGGCCCGCGCGCCGTGGAATCATGGCACACATACAGGCCGGCCTCGCGACCCAGTCCGTCAATGCAGTCGCCGGCGTCCAGCACGCCGTTCTGGTTCAGGTCCACGACCACGTCGTAGCCGTGCCCAAAGCCGGTATAGTCGCCTGTCGCGGCCTGGTACACGGATGCATTGAGCTCGTTCGGGCCCACGATCTGGAACGTGTTGCCCTGAATGTTGCCGCCGGAGAACGTCACGGTCATCGCCCCGCCCGCAGTGACATCAACCAGCGTCGGGTCGACCGCCCACTGGTCTGCGGACTTCTTCTCAACCACGTACACGTCCGCCGTGCGCCCGATGATGAACACATGGCGGCTGGGATCGATCGCCAGGCTGATCGGAGCATTCACGTGGAAAGCCCGCACGTACTCGAAATGCGGGTACTCCGCCAGCGGGTTGCCGGCCAACTCGATGGGGTGAATGATTGCCGGCCCGCCGGTCAGGATCACCACAAACGGGTCAATGTCGAACACGTTGACCGCGCCGTCAAAGTTGCAGTCGGCATTCATGTGCGTGCAGCAGGGATACTGCGCGTAATAGGCGGTCAGGTCCGTCATCGCCAGCACGAACGCATCGATGTCGAACACATTCGACGCCCCGTCACAGTTCAAATCGCCACGCTGCCGAAATTCGCACTCGTCCGGGATGCCGTTACCGTTCGCATCGCAGCTAGTGCCGTCGGCAATGTCGCAATTATCGGGGATTCCGTTGTCGTTGCAGTCCTCGGCTGTTCCCAGCTCGAATTCGCAAACGTCAGCGGCCCCATCGCCGTCGCAGTCACCGGTGCAAACGGTCCCCTCGCCCAACCACATTCCCACTTGGGAGCAGTCGTACGAGTCCAATTCCTGGCACGCGCCCCAGAGGTCGCAGCAGGCGCCGATCGGGGGCTGCTCGCAAGGATTGGGATCACAAACGGTGTCCGAGCCCTGCCACGATCCGCCTTCAGCGCCGCAATCGGTGGGCAGCATATCCGGAAGGCAATCGCCGTTCTCGAGGCAGCAGGCGCCCGGATTCGGCGTGCCAAACATGTAATCAACATTGATCACCACGTGCACCGGGCTCGTCCAGACCGCGTCGATCGGCATCCAGTCCGTCACGCCGCAAGGTTCAGAGCGCAGGTAGCTGTCGGCGCTCTCGCCGTTGTTGTTCGCGCCCACGAAGAACGCGCCCTGACCGGTGAGGTCAGGCGACCAAACCTCGACAACCATCTTCGAGCCCGCCGGCACGTAGACGCCGCCGATAGAGTTGAAATCGGCCGTCAGAATCTGCAGGGCGGTCCCGGCCGGGACCGCCACGGACACGGAGCCCAGCAATTGGCACGTCGCCAAATTGGGCGGGCAGGCGCCGTCGTTGTCCCGATAGATGTTGATGTCGACCACATGCTCGACGTCGCAGCTCTCAACGCCGAAGTCGACGCAGTTCACCGTGATATCCTGCGTCACATTGAAACACCGCGCCCAGCTATTGTCGGTCGTCGACCCGTCCGATTCGTTGGCGCAGGCGATCGACGTCTTAGCCTCCACCGTGGTGGGCGACGTGAGCTGGGTCATGGTTTCCGGTCCGCACCCGCGCATGACCGGGCCATGGGTTGGAGTGCCGGGCGCCGCCGGATTCGTGATGAACCCGTGCGGTCCAGCCGACCAGCCGACCGCTGCTCCCAGGAGCAACGTTACGGCCACCGCTGCAAAGACACGATACTTTGAACTTCTCAAGGCAGACCCTCCTTTGTTAAGTTAAACAAGACAGACTAGCCCAAACGGGTACACTCCCCCCTCCACGCGCCGCACAGCGCGAAGCAAACCAGCTTGGCACACAGGAAACTGCGGTACACTATCTCATATAATTAACCGAAAACCACCCCGCAAATCAACTGCAATCCAACCTTTGTTTTGTTTGCGTCGCGACAAACTCACTATGTGCACGCATCGGCGCGACGCCTGACCCAGGCCATGTGCGCACGCCTTGACAGCGCCCCGTTGCCCCGGCGCCACTGAGGCGGTTATCCGGGCCGGCGCCCTCGCGCAAGCTGTTGCCGAACGGCTAGTTACGGCCAATCAGCACCACGTCCCCTAAGCTTCGCGACAAACAGTCCAGATTCAAAAGGATGCTCAAACGGTTTGCCGGCCGATGCCCGAATCCACAATACTCTCACACGTAAGCTGCTGAAACACAACAACTTAGACGCGTTACCGCGGCCTGATTCGCAGATCGACCACGACCGGTAAATGGTCCAGCTCGCGACCGTGAGAGTCGTGGCAACAATCGAACCGCTCCAACCCGCTGTTTGCGAGCTCGGCCTCGCTCATCAAAATTGTGTTCAGAACGAACTGATTCACTGCCTCGAGCACGCTATCTGAATACAGAACATAGTCGAGCCGGCTCGGATCAAAGCCCGAATCGTCCTTCCGCCACGTGTAATCATCCGGGCCGGAACCGTTGTGCAACGGATGTGCGTCGGTCAGGTACGTACCGTCCCAATCCGGCGCGAAGTCAGTCCCAAAGAGCGCTTCGTCAGAGATGTCGCCGGTCAGCAGCGTCAGCAGCGGTTGCGGCCCGCCGACCAGGTTCAAATCGCCCGCAAACACGAAGGCCGTGTGCTCAGGAATATCCACCTCGCCGCCGGGCGTCCGTGCGTCGCGCAGCCAGTTCATCACGCCGTCGGCCTGCTTTTGGCGTATGGGATCGTTATTGGCATCGCCGCAGCATTTGAAATGATTACTTACCACACACAGGTCGACCGCGCAACGGTTATCGGGCAGATCGATCAGCGCGATGACCGGATCGCGGTAGGTCGGCGGGTCCAGACGAGTAATGGCCCGGATCAGGGGAAACCTGCTGGCGACGGCGCCGGACTTACCGCGACAAGCATGCCACCGCTCCCCAGCCGGTCGCGGGCTGATTTCGTCCAGTAAGGCCGCAGTCTCGCGCGCGTCGAATTGCCGAATCTCTTGCAGCGCCAACACGTCGGGCGCGACCGCCCTGACGATCCGTTGGAATCTCTCGGCCCGCGTGGCGTCCTTACTCGGAAAAACGCTGTCCCAGCCGACGTTGTAAGTCATCAGCCGGAAGTCGGCCGACGCCGGCCGGTCCAGAAAGAACGCCCGCCCGCTTGAATCGGCGGATGTGATCCGGTCAGGCTGGGTGCTTCGCCAGGGACCCAGGCAACCGAGGCGCTCACAGGCCAGCATCGAGCCGGCGACGATCAGCAGCACTGCGACCGGCGCACCACGTTGCTTACGCCGGCCGATGACCCGATAGCCTCGCTTGCCGAGCACGATGCGCACGGCCGCGTTCTCCACCGCCCGCGTGCCGGGAGCGCGGCGCCGACCGTCGGCGTGCGCAGCAAATTACCCGGCGCGCGTCAAACTACTCGCACGCGCGCCGGGTGAAAAGGGTTTCGCAGCTTGGCCTATTCCATCGGGCCCTTACTCGCCGCTTCCTGCTTGGCCTTCTCTCTCAGCAAGAACGTGCGGGTGTCCATATTGGGGTCCAGGATGTACACCTCGTTGGCCGGGGCCTGAGCCGGACTCGGAGCGGCGCCCGGAGTCGCGCCCGGGCAGGTGCCAGGGCACTTCGGAGTGGAAGGCTGCGCTGCTTCGGTTGTTACATGTGAGCTGGAGCTCGGTACGCTTGGGCTGGCAGTAAAGGATTCAGGCGACGTCATCTGCGCCGACCGGCGCGGCTCAAAGAGCCTCTTGAGGAATCAGCCGCCGCCCGGGGAACACGTTGCGCTTCCCGAAACACAGCCCCACTGAGAGCCGGCGAAAACGGCCGCAATTCCGGCGATCACCAAATATCGCATGTTGTTCTCAACGCTAACAGTTATCGGCCCGGGCGAATTGTGGGGGCATCCGGCGCCGCTTGCAAGTAGTCCGGCAAATTTGCGGTGGTTCACCGGGCGAACAGTTGCTCGCGCGAACCACTATTACGTGCTAATCGATTAGGCGATCCCGTATCTCGGATGGTTAGTCTGGCAGAGCGCGGCGGCGACGTCTGCGTGCCGAGCCGCCGATCGCGCCGAGGTCGAGAGCGATCCCGAGAATGAACAGCGCCAGCCAGAAGCCCTGCAGCCCGGAACCGTACCGATACGCGAGTCCGTAGGCGAGCGTCGCGTAAGGCAAGAAGATCAGCCCCAGGAGCGGCCAGAGCAGCGTGCTCCAGACGCCGTTGAAGATCCCGCCACACCACGCCAACACGAGAACGACGCGTGGCGCGAACAGCCCGAAAATGATGATCAACAGCGGCACGGCCAAGACCCAATCGCCCGCTCGATTATACACTCTGCCAGTACGTGGCCTGAGGGCCGGCCCACGCACGGATGGGTGACGCCGCGGGCGGCGCAGCGGCCGGCGTCACGTACTCAAAAACGCTTGCGACTGGGCGCGCCGGTTGCAGCTTCCGACCAACTGACATATAGTACAGGGATTAACAGGCGGTTCCGGCTGCCCTGGGCCCGAAGGTCCGGCTGGAGCCTGCCCTAGCGTAAAGGTAAGGGCCATGCCATTGACGGCTGACAAAAAAGCAGAGATCAGCAAGGAACATCGGCGCCACGAGACGGATACCGGGTCGGCTGAGGTGCAGATCGCGCTGCTCACGTCGCGCATCTCTCAGTTGACCGAGCACCTGAAGCTCCACAAGAAGGATCACTCCTCGCGGCGCGGTTTGCTCAAGATGGTCGGCAAACGCTCGGCGCTGCTTAAATTCCTGGCTCGCACTGATCGCGAGCGCTATCTAGGCACAATTGCCAAGCTCGGATTACGTAAGTAAATCCCGCGGTTTTGCCTGGCAAATGCCAGGCCGGCCGGGTGCAAACCGGTCCCACAACAAAGGGTTACCGGTCCCGCAGCGGCGGTTGTTCTACGCTGCGCGCGCCGAGCGCTGGGGGCGTTCAGTCTGTCATTTCGGCTTGATCAAATCGTGTTGTTGGACGGCAGAGGCGAAAGACGGTTGTTAAGGTGTGTAGGTGATGATGGTAAAGGTTGAAAGACAAATCGGTGCTAACACGTTGTCGATCGAAACGGGGAAACTCGCCAAGCAGGCGCACGGCGCCACTCTGGCTCGCTACGGGGACACGGTCGTACTCGGAACCTGCGTGACGGCCGACCCACGCCCGGGAATCGATTTCTTCCCCCTCTCGGTCGACTACCGTGAGAAAATGTCCGCCGCCGGCAAGTTTCCGGGCGGTTTCTTCAAACGCGAGGGGCGCCCCACGACCAAAGAGGTTTTAACGAGCCGCATGATCGATCGCCCGATGCGGCCGCTGTTTCCGGAAGGTTTTCGTAACGAGGTACAGGTCCAGGTGATGGTGCTCTCGGCCGACGCCGAGAACGACCCGGACGTCATCGGCATGGTTGCGGCGGCGGCGGCCGTTTCCATTTCGGGCGTGCCGTTCAACGGCCCCGTGGCCGCGGTTCGCGTCGGCCGGATCGACCGCAAGTTCGTGATTAATCCGTCGCGCGCCCAATTGGAATACTCTGACCTGGACATGGTGCTGGCAGGCCATCGTCAAGCGGTGAACATGATCGAGGTCGGTTGCCGCGAGCTGTCGGAGGAAGAGGTAGCTGAGGCGGTCAAGTTCGGCCACGAGAACGGTATCGTGCCGATCTGTGAGATGATCGAAGAGCTCCAGCGGCAGGCCGGCCGGCCGGTTACGTGGGAAAAGCCTGAGCCCGACGCGGCCTTCATCGAGGATATTCGCCGCCGCGTGCTGGACGACCTCAAGGCTGCCAAGACTATCACGGGCAAGCAGGAACGAAACGAAGCGGTCAAAGCGATTTATGACCGCGTGATAGAGGAGCTGTGCCCCGAAGGAGCTGAGAACCCGGAGCACACCCCGGATGAGGTGAAGGCCATCATCTCCTCCATCGAGGAGGAGTACGTCCGCCAGCGCATTCTGAAAGACCACGTCCGCCCCGATGGACGTAAGCTGACAGAGATTCGCCCCATCAGTGCGGAAGTGGGCTGGCTGCCGCGCGTCCACGGCTCGGCGTTGTTCAGCCGCGGGGAAACGCAAGCCATGGTCACGTGCACACTGGGGACGTCGCGGGACGAGCAGATCGTTGACGACCTGGTGGAGGAATACAGCAAGAAGTTCCTGCTGCACTACAATTTTCCGCCGTTCTCGGTGGGCGAGGTTCGCAAGATTATGGGACCTGGGCGGCGCGAAATCGGCCACGGCGCGTTAGCCGAGCGCTCCCTCGAGGCGGTCCTGCCCTCGCCGGACGCCTTCCCGTACACCATTCGCATCGTCAGCGACATTTTGGAGTCGAATGGTTCAAGTTCCATGGCGACCGTCTGTGGCGGATCGCTCAGTCTGATGGACGCCGGAGTTCCCATAAGCTCGGCCGTTGCCGGGATCTCGGTCGGCCTGGTTGAGGGTGAGAAGAAACACGTGCTGCTGGCCGACATCATTGGCGAAGAAGACCACTTCGGCGACATGGATTTCAAGGTGGCGGGGACGCGTAAAGGCATTACCGGCATACAGTTAGACATAAAGACCCAGGGCTTGAAGCACAACATCATGGTTGAGGCCCTTGAACTCGCCCGGAAATGTCGGCTTCACATTCTCGAGCAGATGGACAAAGCCCTCGCCGAACCGCGCCCGGAGGTCAGCCCGAACGCGCCACGCCTGATCACGATCAAGATCAATCCCGAGAAGATCGGAAAACTGATCGGACCGGGCGGCAAATCCATCAAGGCCATCCAGGCCGCCACCGGCGCCCAGATCGACATCGAAGACGACGGGACCGTTTTCATCTCCTGCACCGACGCCGCAAAGGCCAAGAAAGCCCAGGAGGCGGTGGAGCGGATCACGGAAGACATCCAGATCGGTCGGATTTACGAGGGACGGGTTACCAGCATTAAGGACTTCGGAGCGTTCATCGAAATCCAGGACGGCCAGGACGGCCTGTGCCATATCAGCGAATTGGCAGATTCTTACGTGAAATCTGTTGCAGATGTAGTGCAGATTGGTGATCATATAAAAGTCAAAGTGATCGCGATCGACGAGCAGGGCCGTGTCAAGCTCTCGCGGCGCGCCGCGCTGCGTGAGGAGAACGGTGAGGAGCCCGAGGCTGTCGGGCCGCGCCGCGACAAACGCAAGCACTAGTTGTCTCCCGCGACGCCGGTCAATTCAATGCGTCTAAACCGGCGTTTGGTGGAAGCGTATAAAGAAATGCCCGGTTCCACTCCCGCGGCGCATGGCCGCGGGAGCGGCACGTTCCAGTTGGCCGTCCGCGCAAGAGGCACATCTGCGCGGCTTACGGAGGTCGGCCATGGCGACCGGCGTCGTGAAGTGGTTTGATTGCAGGAAAGGCTACGGTTTTATTATGGGCCCGGGGGGAGAAGATGTGTTCGTGCACTACAGCGCGCTCGTTTGCGACGGGTTCAAACTGTTGCGCCAGGGGCAGGAAGTGGAATACGACATGCATAGCACTTCCAAAGGCCTCCAGGCGCTAGTGGTCCGGCCGCTGGAGCGCGATAGGACGATCGCCGCTTTGCAGGTTTAACGGCGATCCTGGTGGTGTGCTTTGGCCACGCTGATTGTTCTACAAGGTCCCGATAAGGGCAAAACGCTCAACGCCGACGACGATGTGATCTCCATCGGGCGCGGCGCCGGCAGCATTCCCTTGGGCGATCAGACCGTCAGCCGTAAGCACGCCGAGATGCGGCGCTTGAACGGCGACTGGGTGCTGATGGACCTGAACAGCGCCAACGGCACCTACCTGAACGGCATGCGCCTGCTGCAGCCGGTCAAGATTAAGCGCGGCGACCAGATTCGGGTGGGCAGCACCTTGCTGGTCTACACGGGTGACGACCGCCCCGCTCAACTCTCCGGCGCCAGCATTCCCCGCGACATGGTCAGGCTCGACGCGGGAAGCGCCTCAGTCGACGCAAGCATCGTCGCCATCGCACCTTCCAACGAAGACAGCATCGTGTTGGCCGCGCCGGAAACGGCTAACGCGGTCAAAGCCTGGAATGTCCTGCGTGAGCTGTCAGACGTCATCGGCAGCTTGTTGCCGCCGGATCGCCTGCTGACGCGCGTCATGGACATCATTTTCGACCAGGTGGACGTGGAGCGCGGGGTGATCTTCCTGCGTAACCGCGACGGGGAGGTCAGGCCGCAGGTGGTCCGCTTCCGGGACGGCCAGACGCCGGCCAATCCGGACCAGAAGCTGGTGGCCTCGCGTGCGATCATTGACCACGTGATGAATTCGCGGGAGGGCGTGCTCTCGTCGAACGTGGTAGCTGATAAGCGGTTTGGCGGCGGGCGGAGCATGGCCAACGACGGGCTGGGTTCGGTCGTCTGTGCGCCGATCGTGGCCCGCGACCAAGTGTTGGGCGCGATCCACCTGGAATGCCCGGTTAGCCAGCACACGTACAACGAAAACGAGCTGAAGCTGATCACGGCGATTGGCTACCAGGCCGGGCTGGCGATCGACAACGCCCGCCTGGTTCAATCGCACTTGCAGCAGGAACGCCTGGCGGCGGCGGGCGAGACCGTCGCCTATCTCTCCCACTACATCAAGAACATTTTGCAGGGCATGCGGAGCGGGGCCGACGTGCTGCAGGCCGGCCTCGACAAGCAGGATCTGGCGCGGGCCGCTCAGGGCTGGCAGATCGTCGAGCGCAATCTCGAGAAGACCTACCACCTGGTGATGAACATGCTCGCCTTCAGCAAGCAGCGCGAGCCGTTCCTCGAGATGTACCAGATTAATCGCATCGTCGAAGAGGTTATCGCCTTGGTGCAGAGGCAGGCCGACGATGCACACGCGATACTGATGACCGAACTCGACGAGAATCTGCCGGCCATCCCGGTGGACCACGAGGGGATTCACCAGGTCGTGCTCAACCTGTTGACCAACGCCATCGATGCCGTGCCGCCCGGCAAGGGCGCGATCACCGTGCGCACCGCTTTCGACGCCGAGCGCCGCGAGGTCATCATTTCGGTCACCGATAATGGGCCCGGAATCGCGCCCGAACATCGCTCCAAAATCTTCACCCCCTTCCACTCCACCAAAGGTCATGGCGGTACAGGCCTGGGACTGGCAGTGGCTCGCAAGATCGTGCGGGAAATGCACGGCCGGCTGATATTGGTGCAGCCGCCCGACGGCGGCACCGAATTCCGGGTCACATTGCCGGAGTTGCAACCGTCCACGCGCGGCGTCGCCGACACGCACGGGCCGGGCGGGACGTAGGCCACCGGCCGGCCTGCCTCACCACGATTTGGCTGCACGGCGCCGCCGCGGCCGAAACCCGCCATGAACCATCGCCAAGCCGTCCCGCCACCGGCTCAGCTCGCGCTGCGACATAGCCCTTTCCGGCCTTTCCGCATGCCCGGATTCACGCTATACTACCCGGTTCCCGGTAGACTGGCGGCTGGTTGAATCGCCTGGCGGCAAGCAGGAAACGATGGCGGGAGACGACAAGAGCGAGGCCCAGAACGAATTCTCCGAAGCCGACATGGCTAAAGCGCGCGCCTGGTTCACCAAGGCCGCCAACTGCCGTGAGCGCCGGGAGTACGACTACGCCATCGAGTGCTACATCACCGGTCTAGGCTTCTGGCCCGAGGCGGTCGAGGAAGGGCACATGCCCCTGCGCTCGCTGGCCATTCAGCGGCAGCAGGCCGGCGGTGCCAAGGCGGGCGTCTTGGAGGTTCTGAAGAAGCCGCTGATCGGCCGAAACGCACGGCAGGCGATGCTCAATGCCGAGTACCTGCTGGCGAAGGACCCCAGCAGCGGCAGCTATCTGGACAGCTTGCTTAAGAACGCGTTCAAAGCGGGAATGCTCGAAACCGTGCGCTGGGTTACGCCGCTGGTCCTGGACTCGCTTCGCAAAGACAAGAAGCCGAACAAGAATCGCTTCAAGTCCTTCCGCGACGTGGTCATTGCGGCGGCCGAGCAGGCCGACGCGAAGAACCAGGCCCCCATCGCGGTCTGGCTGCTGGAACACGCGGTAACATCCTTGGAATTCCAGCTCGCCCGCGAACCCGATGAGGGACTGCGGAACGAGCAGCGCGATCTGGCCGGCCGCTTGGCGATCGTCAAGGGCAAGTACCAGGAAGCTGAAAGCTTCCGCGATTCGCTGCGCGACGCCGAGCAGCAGAAGATTCTGCACGACAGCGAACGCGTCAAGCAGGCCGAGGAATCGTACGAAGCCCTGGTGGCTGCGGCCCGCAAGGCACTGGCGGAAAACCCGGATGTGCCGCAGAAGATTTATGCTTTGGTCGACGTCCTGACGCGGCGTGAGAGTAAGGAAAGCGAAGGCGAGGCGATTGCCCTGCTGCTCAAGTCGTACGAAAAGTCCCGTAATTACAATTTCAAGATGCGGGCGGATCAAATTCGCTTAGGGCAGCTCTCGCGCCAGACGCGCCAATTGTTCGAGCAGGCGCGGCGCTCCGGATCCGAGGAGGATCAGCAGCAGTACCGCCTGGCGAAAATGGAGCAGTCGCAGGTCGAACTCGAAATCTACCGTGAGCGCGTTCAGAAATATCCGACCGACCTGGGCCTGAGGTACCGCCTGGGCCGGGCGCTCTTTTTCGCCCGCGAATTTGACGAAGCTATTCCGGCGCTGCAAGCCGCCCAGGGCGACCCGCGACACCGCTATCAGGCCCGCTTGCTGATGAGCCGTGCTTTTTTTGAGAAAGGCGCGTTCGCCCAGGCCGTCGACGTGCTCAAAGAGATTTGCGACGTCCCCGACTTGCCGGAAGAGATCACGAAAGATATTTGCTACTGGCTGGCGCGCTCACTCGAGGCCGACGGCCAGATGGACGAAGCCCGTGCGGCCTATAGCAAGCTGCTGCGGCAGGATTACAATTACGCCGACGGCGAAGCCCGCCGGCGGCTGGATGCTTTAAAGTCGAACTGAGGAATTCCCAAGTGGCCCATTCATTATCGTCAAAGAAACGCATCAGGCAGAACGAAACCCGCCGCGCGCGCAACCGCGCCCGCCGCAGCATGCTCAAAACGCAGTTGCAGGCCTGCCGCGCCGAAATACAGCGCGGCACGCCCGAAACGGCCCAACCCGTCCTCCTGCGCGCATTTAAAGCCCTCGACAAGGCTGCTGTGACCGGCACTATTCACCGCAACGCGGCCGCCCGGCGTAAGAGCCGGCTGGCGAAGCGCTTCAACGCCCTGCGGCAACAGGCCAGCTAAAAACCGGTCAATAAGACCGCGCTTGGCAGTGCGCCCGGTGCCGTTCAATCCGAGCCCGAAGCGCTAGCGAGGGCCAAATGCCCGCCGAATTCACCGGCTAAACAAACACCGGCAGCCGCTTCCTGAAGCGACTGCCGGTGCGAGAGTAAGGAGGGTAGTCAGCGATACTACCATCGACGCATTCGGCCCGGCGACTTGACGTCCACGGCGTGCCAAACCCTCTGTCGACAACGGTTTGCGCGCTGCAAGCCAAGAAACCAATCGCGGCAAAGCCGCAACACGTCCTATAAAAGACGGCCAGGCAGCAGCACGACCCGTTATCTTCACCCAAACTGCTCTGAAAATATCTGCTAGCCGCAGGATCGCCTAAAGACTCCATCTGCTGCCAGCAAGAGCGTCTGCTTAACGTCTTCAAAATCGATTTCTGTTGAATTGAACGCGATCATGTCGGGAACTGGGCATCAGCGAGATGGCACCGGCTTCCTCCCCCCCCTTGTTCGAGGGCAACTTACGTATATATTCGAAAGCACGGCGGGGCGCGGCTTGGCGATGTGGGAGAAGTGGCGCGGTCTTCGATCATAAAGAAGTTGCAGCTTGCGCGAGCCTGGGCTTGGCGCAACCCCGTCTGGTGCGCCTGGCAGGTCAACTATCGCTGTAATTTCCGTTGCAGTTTCTGCCATTATTGGCACGACAAGCTGGGCGACGCTCCCGAGCTGCCCGTCGAAGCTTTCCGGGAGGGATCGCGAAAGCTGTCCCAACTGGGCTGCCTGTTGGTGAGCCTGGCCGGCGGAGAGCCGTTGATTCGCCCGGATATTGTGCAGATCGTCGAAGCGCTGGCTGAATGGCATTTCCCCTTCATCACCACCAATGGCTGGTTCGCGACTGAAAGCTTGGCTGAAGACCTCTTCGCCGCCGGGCTGTGGGGCGTTTCGGTCAGCATCGATTACGCCGACGCCGAGCGGCACGACCGGCGGCGTGGCACGCCCGGCGCGTTCGCGCGCGCCCTGCGAGCCATCGAAGCCTTCAGCCGGGCGCGAGTCCACAAGTTTCAGCGCGTGAACTGGATGGCCGTGCTCATGGATGACAACCTCGATCAGATCGAGCCCATGCTTCGCATGGCCGCTGAGCGGGACGCGTACTTCATGCTGCAACCATACGGCGTGCGGAAAACCGGCTCGCGCCGTTTCATCTGCGGCGCTCAGGGCCGGGTGGCTGACTACCTGCTCGGCTTGCGCCGCAAGTACCCCAATTTCTTGAGCAACCCGTACTTCCTCTCGAAGTTCGACGCGGCTCTTAACGGCGGCGTGCCGGGCTGTAAGGCGGGTCGCGGGTTCTTTAATATCGATTCCACCGGCGAGATCGCGGTTTGCGTGGAAGAGCGCGAGCGGCCGGTGGCCAATCTGTTTTCGCATCCGGCCGGCGAGATTGTGCGGCGTTTGCGGGCCCGGGACATGTCGCAGCGCTGCAAGGCGTGCTGGTACAACTGCCGCGGGGAGGTCGAGGCCCTTTACCGGCCGGACGGGCTGCTGCTCAGTCTGCCGACGCTGCTTTTTGACCGGGGGCGTCCGCCGCTGGGGAATTCCGGCGCGAACGGCCAGGCCGGCGGGGTGAGCGGCGTGCAAAGCTGCCGGCCGAAAGTCAGTTCATGACACTGGCGGAGCTGCGCGAAGCGGGGTACGACCTCGACGCCGAGTCCTATGCACGCCTCTGCCGCTACGTTGGCTTGCTCTTGCAGGCCAACCAGAAGGTGAACCTCATATCGCGCGCCAGCACCGATCAAATCTGGGTCGCGCATATCTGCGACAGCCTGGCGCTCTTGCCGCTAATTCGCGAGCGACGGCCGAAAAGCGTGCTCGACCTCGGCGCCGGCGGCGGCTTGCCAGGTGTGCCGATCGCCTGCGTTCACCCGGAGCTGGAAGTCGTGCTGATTGACGCCACGCGCAAGAAAGTAGCGGCGGTGGAGGCCATCGTTAGCGGCATCGGCCAGATGCACGTCCGGTGCATCTGGGGGCGGGCCGAGGCTCTGGCGCGTGAGGCCGAGCTGCACGAACGGTTTGATGCGGTTACCGCCCGGGCCGTCGGCACGGTCGCGGAGCTGCTGAGCTACGCGGCCGATTTTCTTCGGCCCGGCGGACAAGGTTGGTTCTTCAAAACCGCGCCAGCGGCGCCGGTCGAAGTCGCCGCTGCTGCGAAACAGGCCCACAAGGCTCATCTGCGGCACGTTGAAAACCGGGCTTATCGATTGCCGACTACGGGCGCCGCGCGCGCGATTGTCGTTTACGAGAAGAGCAGTGCGCCAGACGGCGCCTCAGGACGGGCCGCCATCACCTAAGCAACGGGACACGCTCCGTCATCCGTGGGCCCGGACAAGTTTGATCGGATCGCGTAAACTGCGCGGGACGAGTCGGGCCGGCTTTCGGCCCTACCAGCCCGGATTTTCGAGGCTCCACATGCTTGTTGCTCTTTCTGTCGCCGCCGCCTCGCTGTGCCTGCCTTCTCTGAACCTGCTCGCTGTCACTGCCGCCCCGGCGGACGCGCCACCAACGCCCACTTCCGCCGAAGACGCCGGCCCCGCCACTCAGCCGCCTGCCGGCACAATCCCGCTAATACCCTATTCCGACCCCACCTTTGGCTTCCAGATGCAGGTTCCCGCCGGCTGGGTCTATGACCGCACGCGCTTCGGCGGTCCCCAAGGTTCCGTCGGCGTGCTCCGCGGCCGTAACCCCAACGGGCAGGTTGCCCTGCAAATCCTCATCTTCCGCAGCGATGAAATCACGGATTTCGACACCTGGCTGCGAACGTTTGTCAGCCGGCTAAGCAAGAACTATGGCGGAAAGAAGATCGCCGAGCAGCGCGTCACCGAAACCGAAAGCGGAGACCGCTCCATTCCTGGCGAGCGGGCCATTCTGTTTGTTGAAACCGGCACGGCCTCCAGCCTGGCGCATACTTACTACCTCTGCATCCCGTTCGACCCCAGCACGGTCTGGGTGCTAATCATGGCCACGCCGATCGGCGCACCGTCCGACGCGGAACAGTGCAAGGTCGAATTCCACCGCATGGCCGATTCCGTCCGCGTGCTCTACGACCCGCTCGAAGCCGCCAAACTGGAGGTGGCTTTCCAGCGCGGGATGGAAGTGCTCGCGAAACTGCGGGCCACGGCGGCAGACGTGGAGATCGACGAAAACGAGCGGTTCTATGACGTGCTGATCGGCGGCAAGTCGATCGGGTATGTCTCGCGCTGGGCGCGGCGCGAGCGGCGCAGCATCGGTGACCCGCGCTACTCGCCCAATCTCGTGCCCGGGCTGCGCGTGCACGAGGAAGTCTGGCGCTTTGCGGACGACGGCACCGTGCGGCAGACCGTGCTCGACATGTTCAGCAGTACCGACCTGACGAAGGAGCTGATCGAGAATCACTCTACGCAGATTCCCGCGCCGGACGTGCCCTCGCAGCGCCTGTTCATCCAGCTCGACCAGTGCGTGCGCGAAGGGCACGCCCTCGTGTCGAGCTTCAGCACCAACCTCGATGCCGAACTGCCCGAGCCGCGCCCGCCGCTGCCCATCGGACCGCGTTACCTCGACCTGGCCTGGGTGCGTCTGCTGCCGCGCTTGCTGTTGGACGCGCCGCTTGAAACCTACGCGTTCGCCATCTATGACTCGGAGACGCACGGCCTGATCATCTGCACCATTGAGCCACTGGGCCCGGTCGAGCTTCCCGGGCCGCGCGGCGGACGAACCTATGTCTTCGAAACGCGCGAAGGCTTCGTCGCCCAACCCAGCCGCATTTACACCGACGAACACGGCCAGATTGTGCGCGTTGAGAGCGGCGATCTGGCGATGGTGCTCACCACGGCCGACCAAGTACAACACCGCTACGGCGCCCTGTGCGAAGCCGCGCGGCAACGGATGGCTATGCCCGGCCAGCCGTGAGCGGGCCGCGCGTCAGCCGTTAGTTGTTAGTCGTTAGTTCTGAGTTGTTAGTTGTTAGTTTTGGCCGGTCACGGTCTTCAAGTACGCCGCCAGTTCGTCCATCGTCAGGATCTCGTCGCGCTTTGCCATCGGCGGCTTCTGCCTGGCCGTCTTGCCCGGCCAATAGCGCGGCGCGAACCGCTGGTTCATCCTTGGCATGCGCCAGGACGGTAATCTGGTCCCAGCCTTGCAGGCGCGTACTGCCCTTGGGAACAACTACATCCTTGCCGCGCGTGATCAACGTGATGACAGACCCGGCCGGCAGCTTCAAGTCGGAGATCCGAGGTCCTGGCGCACCTTGGGGATCGGGCATGTCCACGACGATCAGGTCCATGTCGCTTTGCGCCATCGTGACCAGTTCAAGGTTGTAGAACGGCTTTGGACGAGAACGCGTGGAAAGATTGAGCCATCGGGCCAGCACGCCCAGGGTTGAGCCCTGAATCGCGATGGACAGGATCACCACGAAGAACACCAGATTGAAAACATCCTGGCCGACCGCCATTCCCGCAGCGATCGGATAAGTCGCCAAGATGATCGGCACCGCGCCACGCAGGCCCGCCCACGAAATAAACAGCTTGTTCTTCGCACCCAACTTCATTCCCAGCGTGCCGAGCCAAACGGCCGCCGGCCGGGCGACGAACGTCAACACGAGGAAGAGCAGGATGCCTTGCAGCCACAAATGCGCCCACTGATGCGGGAAAACCAGCAAGCCCATCATGACGAACATGCTGGTTTCAGAGATCGTGGAGAGCGCCGATACAAAGTTGGCCGTGCCTTGCTTATGAACAAAGGGCCGGTTGCCCATTACATAGCCGGCGATGAAGACCGCCAGCATCGCGCTGCTCCTGACCACCTCTCCCAAGCCGTAGATGAGCAGCACCACGGCGAACGACAGAATGTAGTAGTGGGCACGATCCTGGGGGCGGAGACGATTGAACATCCAGATTGCCGCGTGGCCGAGCAACCAGCCGATGCCAACGCCCGCGACGAATTTCCAGATGAACGCCAAAAGCACAGCGTACCAGCGGGCATCTCCAATGGTGAAGGCCTGGATGGCGGCCAGGGTCAACAGGATTGCCATCGGGTCGTTGGCCGCGCTTTCGATCTCCACGGTCGAAGAGAGCTTTGGGGGCAGCGACTGGCGGCGGAGAATCGAGAACGTGGCGGCCGCGTCCGTGGACGAGATGATGACCGCCAGCAGCATTGCCTTTT
The DNA here is from genome assembly GCA_018056925.1 of Phycisphaerae bacterium. Classification (GTDB taxonomy): domain Bacteria; phylum Planctomycetota; class Phycisphaerae; order UBA1845; family Fen-1342; genus JAAYXS01. The sequence continues at coordinate 42 of JAGPEO010000043.1, read as the reverse complement.
CCAGCGGCCACCGAAACACCAGATGAAGCACCAGGAAAGTGA
>JAGPEO010000352.1 GCA_018056925.1 Phycisphaerae bacterium | reverse complement strand
GGATGCGCACCGTCAGGGCGGTATCCTCATCTGGCGGAATGAACTCAGGTACGCCCTCCGGCAGCGTGATCTTAATCGGGTACAACGCCTCGAACGGATAGTTAATCATCGCCGCCTGGTACACCTCGGCCGGTGCGCTGGAGTTCGGCACCTGCGCCCAGGCGATCAGCGTCATGTTGTCGGGGTTGGCCGCACTGACCGTATCAATTTGCAGCGTCTTGGTGACCAGAACGGTTTGGCCCGGAGCCAGCGCGACGTCCTCAGTCGAGGTCCAAGTGCGCATGCAATTTCGGGAGTATGAAGGCGAGGTTGGATAATAATCGAGCACCTGCACAGCATACACGCGCACCGTTCTGGCGGAGGCCGTCGGCTCCAACGTGAGGCTGATCTGGACCTCGTAGGTCGGCGGGCTGGTGGGCGGATCGACTTCAGACGCGCCAACCAGCATCGTGATGTCGCTCGGAATGTTGTGGCGAGTGTTGTACTCCGAGGTGTAAGTCATGCCGGATGTGCCGCCCACCCGCTGGAGGACGCCGTCGAACCAGGCCGTCGGAGTGCCGCTGATGCTGTAGAACGAGCCCCGCGTCGAACCCCAACTGACCGCGTATGAATCCCCCAGGTGAATCTGATTCGCTGCGAAAGTGGTGGGATAACTATCCAGCGCTGCGCCTAACGCCTGACCGGCGTATGTGCAGTAGCCTCAGTTAGTGGCCGTGAATTCTTCACATAGCACGACCCGCTCCACCGCGAACGCGGCCGGCGACAGGCAAGCTGCCACCGCCAGCGCGCTCATGGCGGCCCTGAACAAATTGCTCCTCATACCTTTTCTCCTGTTGACTAATGTTTGGGTTTGCTCCAATCGCCCTGCCTGGGCGCACAACGCCTTCGCTTGACGCTGGCCGCCGTCCGAGGCGGCCGGCCCGTTCACCCGGAGAAGTACCTTCGCTCAGACTGGCAGTCTAACATAATAATGGCCTTTGGAAAACATTTTTCTGAACGGCCGGCGACCGATAACGCCCGCTGCGGAGCCGGGACGCCCCGTTAATTCGACCTGCGCCGCGTGAGGCGTAAGACGTTGCGGCCTAAGAACATGTGAGTTGCCACAAACCGGCCCGCCAGGCGGCCTTGCTGCCGCGGGTACGCCGGATCAAACTGGTAAACTCCGACGGTAGCCGCTTGCGGCGACCATGAGGTACTTGAGTGAAAATCGCGGCGGTTCAACTCAATCCCACCATCGGCGACGTAGAGGGAAACACCGCGCGCATTCTGGACGGCTTCGCCCGAGCCACCAGCGCCGGCGCCGAACTAGTCGTCCTCCCGGAGCAGAGCATCCTCGGCTATCCCGCCAAGGACCTGCTGCTGCGCCGCGAGGTCATTGAGCAAAACCTGGCCGCGCTGCAACGCATCGTCGCCGCCACCGCCGGATTACAGGCCGGCGTCATCGTCGGATTCGCGGAACCCAACGAAGGCGGCATCGGCCGCCCGGTGTTCAACTCGGCCGCCTTCATCGCGGACGGCCAGATCGTAGCGCGTTCGCGCAAGCGGTTGCTGCCCACGTATGACATCTTTGACGAGGCGCGCTACTTCGAGCCCGGCGGAGTGCAGCCGGTGATCGACTTCCGGGGGCGCCGGGTGGGAGTGATGATCTGCGAAGACATGTGGTCGACGCAGCAACTGCTGGCGCGCCCGCTGTACGACATTGATCCGCCTTGCGAGCTGGCGGCCGCCGGCGCGGACCTGCTGATAAATATTTCGGCCTCGCCATATTACCTGGGTAAGCACGAATCACGCCTCGAGCTGATGGCCGGGCACGCGCGGCGGTACGGGACTCCCCTGCTGTTCTGCAACCAGGTGGGCGGAAACGACGAGCTGCTGTTCGACGGCCTGAGCAGCGTCGTGGACGCGACCGGGCGGTTGGTGGCGCAGGCCAAGGCGTTCGAAGAAGACTTGCTGCTGATTGACCTGGACGACCTCGACTCCGCGCGCCTGGAAGCGATGCCGACCGGCGTCGCAAACTTGCGCGCCGCCCTGGTTATGGGGCTGCGCGACTACATGCGGAAGTGCCGTTTCACCGGCGTCGTGGTCGGACTTTCAGGCGGCTTGGACTCGGCCGTCGTGGCCTGCCTGGCGGCCGAGGCGCTCGGACCGCCCAACGTGCTGGGCGTGGCGATGCCCAGCCGGTACAGCAGCGAGCACAGCGTCGCCGATGCCAAGGCCCTCGCGGAGAATCTGGGTATCGATTTCTCCATCATTCCGATTGAGCCGCTGCACGCGGCCTTCGAGCGTGAGCTGCGGCCGCACTTCGCCGGACGGCCGCCGGACGTGACGGAGGAAAACATCCAGGCCCGCATACGCGGCGTAAGCTTGATGGCGCTCTCCAACAAATTCGGCCGGCTGCTGTTGACTACCGGTAACAAGAGCGAGCTGGCGGTCGGCTACTGCACTCTATATGGGGACATGTGCGGCGGGCTGGCGCTGATCAGCGACGTGCCGAAGACGATGGTGTACGAGCTGGCGCACGAGATCAACCGCCGTGCCGGCCGCGAGGTTATCCCGCGGAGCACACTCACCAAGCCGCCCTCGGCCGAATTGCGGCCAAACCAGACGGACCAGGATTCGCTGCCGCCGTACGAGGTGCTGGATGAAATCCTGGCGCGCTATGAGGAGCGACTGGAGAGCATAGAGCAGATCGTGGCGGCGGGCTTCGATTCGGCCATGGTCACCGAGGTGGTCCGCAAAATACATTTGAACGAGTACAAGCGTCAGCAGGCCGCGCCGGGGCTTAAGGTCACCTCGCGGGCTTTCGGGTTCGGGCGGCGGATGCCGATTGCCGCCCGGCTGGCATTCTGATGCCTGGCGCGTTCGTTTTCGTGAAAGAATCCGTTCGGTCAGGCCCGGCTTAGTCGTATACTGGAGCGGTGCTGGGTAACCTGGGGGCGGTCGCCCAAGGTAGTGAAAGGAGCAGACGATGCGCTGGCTGCAATTCTTTGCCATCGTACTGGCGGGCATGGGCATCGGCGCACTGGCCGGCCAGACGGTGGTATGCCAAGGCCGGTCCTGCGGCGGCGCCGGGCCGCGGGCGTACGCGTACGTTGTGGAAGCCGCGGTGGAACCGATATTGGAATTCGCGGTCAGCACCAACGACGTCGAGCCGGGTAACTACACCAATGTTCTGGTCCCGCCGGGCTGGCAATTCGCGGTTGAGGCGGTCGGCATGGAGCACTCCTGCGGCGGTTATGCACCGGACGGCGGGTTCTCGCTGGGCAGGTGCGCTACGCTGAGCCTGGGACGCGTGCGGTGGTGGACAGATGATCCCATGTCCGCCGTCGAGAGCTTCACATTCGGCTTTGATCACGACTGGCCGGCGGAAGAGGCGGGCTGGGCGGTACAGGACGAAGAGGGGCCCGGTTCCATCACGCAGTGGCTATCGCCGGTGGGAACGGGCACCGGCCCGGTACACGCACCGGGCGGTTCGCCGCCAAACTTTCGGCTCGGGCCGGAGGAATTCGTGGCGTTGCGCGATGGCACTGAGATAACGGTACCGGGGTATTCGGTGCCCTCGTTCGTGCGATGGGATGGCGATGACCTGCCGGACCTGGTGGTCGGCGAAGGCGGCGATACGCCGGGCAAGGTGCGGGTGTACCTGAACACGGGCACGCGCGGGCAGCCGGCGTTCGATACGTTCTTCTATGCACAATCGGAAGGCGCCG
>JAGPEO010000351.1:1911-3756 GCA_018056925.1 Phycisphaerae bacterium | reverse complement strand
CAGTAATGCTCAGCCGCCAGTTTGCTGACCGCGTACGGGCTGAGCGGCTGCGGGGTCATGTCCTCGCGCTTGGGCAGCACGGGCGTGTCGCCGTAGGCCGAGCTGCTGGCCGAGTAGACGAAGCGCCGCACGCCCGCGTCGCGCGCCGCCAACAGCAGCGTGAGCGTGCCGGTCACGTTCACGTCGTTGGCTTCGAACGGATGCGCGACGCTACGCGGCACGCTGGCCCGCGCCGCCAGGTGTAGCACGCCGGCGACGCCTTTCATGCAGCGCTTCACCGTTTCCTGGTCACGAATGTCGCCCTCGACCAGCTCAATGTCGCGTTCGACCTCCGCCAGATTGGCGCGCTTGCCGGTACTCAGATTATCGAGCACGCGCACCGCCGCGCCGCGCTTCAGCAGCCCCCGCACGACATGACTGCCGATGAAACCCGCTCCACCAGTGACCAGATACGTGCTCATTCTGCAACCTCCGGCAGGCCAAAAAACTTTTCCGCATTTGCGGTCGTGGCCGCGGCGAACTTCTCCAACGGCTCGCCGCGCAGCTCGGCGATGAACCGGGCCGTGTGTACCAACAGGGCCGGTTCGTTGGGCCGAATCTTACGCACCGGCTCGGGCGATAGATAGGGTGCGTCGGTTTCGAGCATAACGCGGTCGAGCGGGACAAAGCGGGCCGACTCGCGAATCGTGCCGGCGTTCTTGAACGTTACCACCCCGGTGAACGACACAAAGTCGCCCAGGTCCAGGATGCGGCGTGCGGTCGCGACGCCCGCCGAGTAGCAGTGGAATACGACTCGCCCGCGGAGCTGCTCATACTCCGCGATGATGTCGCAAACGCGCTCTTCCGACTCGCGCGCGTGGATCACAACCGGCTTCTGCGTCCGGCAGGCCAATTCAAGGTGTGCCCGGAACACTTGTTCCTGTTGCGGACGCGGCGCGAAATCGTAATGAAAGTCCAGCCCTGTCTCCCCGATTCCCACGACGCGCCGCCCGTCCGCGCCGGCCCACTGGCCGCAGAGCAACGCCGCCAGCGCTGACAGGTCTTCGCTCGTGACATGCCCCGCTTCGTGCGGATGAATGCCGGCCACCAGGCACACGTTCGAAAATTGTTCCAGAATCTCAACGGACGTGCCGATCTCGGCGGCGCTGGTTGAGACGGTTATCACGCGCGCCACGCCCGCTTCCTGCGCGCGCTGCAGCACCGCTCCGACTTGCGGCGCCAGATCACCGAAGGTCAAGTGACAATGTGTATCGACTAACATTCGGCTGTGCTCACGCGCCAGGTTGCTTTCCGTGATAATCCCGGGGCGACACGCCCCGGCTCTGCTCGCTCAGCCCCAGTGCTTCAACAACTCCCACAGCTTCAGCTCCCATCCGGCCCACGCCGTGCATATCACGGCCACCACCGTGATCACGATCTTGATACGCGCGACGGTTCGCTCCGCACTGGCCACGGCCGCCGGATCGGCTGCCAGCCGCAATAGCGTCCGCGAACGTGAGCTGATCGAACCGTGCCGCCAACTCCGGCCCTCCGGAGGCATGCCGTTCAGCACGGCCACCTCGTTCAACGTGTTGCTGAACACGTTGGCCGCGGTGGAGCACAGGGCGTCGCCCAGCGGATCGGGGCCGGGATTAGAGTGTTCCGGCCGGTGCAATTCGCAGGGTTGGACGCACGGCAATCCGCAAAGCGCCAGCACACGCGCCCCAAACATATCGGCCTGCCGTTCGAAGCGTCTGGAAATCCAAGTGAAAACCACGCTCCACTTGAACAGCAGCGCCACGGCCAGCAGCGTGCCCACCATCTGCTGCTCACGCGAGTTCATGTGCCGGGAGTGGATGGAAAACA
>JAGPEO010000351.1:0-1811 GCA_018056925.1 Phycisphaerae bacterium | reverse complement strand
TGCCGTTCGAAGCGTCTGGAAATCCAAGTGAAAACCACGCTCCACTTGAACAGCAGCGCCACGGCCAGCAGCGTGCCCACCATCTGCTGCTCACGCGAGTTCATGTGCCGGGAGTGGATGGAAAACAACGTAACCAGGCAACCCGTGATCACGGCGAACAGCAGGAAGAAGAAGATATGGTGCCGCTTCACGTGCCCTGCCTCGTGCCCGAAAACCGCCTCGATCTTCGCGTCGTCAAGCTGCTCCAACATGCCGTCCGTGAGCAGGATGTAGCGCAGCGGCGCCACCACGCCCATCACGGCCGCGTTGACGACCCCGCTCCCCGCCCGCCATACCAGAATCTCGCGGTAACGTATACGCAGCTTGCGGCAAACTTGCGTCAGGCGATCGCGCAGCGGGCCCTCCGGCAGCCGCCGCGTCGACCACACGTACCGCAGAATCTCCGGCGCGATCAACGCCACCAGTGCGGCCGCCGCCCCCAGCAGCAAATCAGCCGTATACGGGTGTCCCGAAAACCGTCGCAGCGGCTCTTCGTAAATAACGATCACGTCCCGCGCTGCCACGATCAGCAGCATCGGAATCAGTATGAACAGAATTTGGTGCCGAACGTTATTGATGACGTACTGGCGCAGCGACCACACCGGCTGAACCGGACGCCCCCGGAACAGGAACGCCTCCAGGGCAATCTGCCGTACGGCGCGATCCGCCGGATAACTCACCACCCAGACCAGCAGCGCACTCACCAGAAACGGACTGATGGCCAGCAGCGCAGGTATCACCGGCCAATCGCCTACCACCGGCGTACGCGCGACCAGCAGCAACCAGTTCGTACAAAGCAGCAGCCCGCTTTGCCCAATGGCAAGCGTGCCGTGAACGGCGCGCATGCCATGCGTCAGGACCGACTGACCGCGGTTCGGATCCTCCGGGAAGCGCTCCAGCCGCCGCAACGCCTGACGCGCGGCCAAAGCTGCGACCGCGACCGGCACCAGCGTCGCCGCCACCGCCCAAGCCACAACCGCCGGCGTGTCGGTCACCCAGCGGTAAAGCGGAGCGGGGAACGCCAAAACAATGGAAAGAACCAGAATGACGACTACGAACATATGCCTGAATGATACGCGAAAAAGCCGGCCCCCGCCGCGCAGCCCCGGGACCAGCCTGGCTCTCGAATGTGGCCGCGACGCTTAACCGCCGACCCCCGCGAGCTGCGGCGTGCATTGCAACCGGCTCGGGTCATATCCCAGCGCCGGCAGTCGCGCGAGAATCGCTTCGTACGTGGACGCCTCGAGTTGCGGCGTACGGCTGAGAATCCAGAGATACCGCCGCCGCGGCTCGCCCACCACTGCCCAGCGATACTCGTCGTCGAGCATGATGAGGTAGTAATCGCCCTCGAACGGCCAGAAGAAGGCGACCTTCAGGCGGGCGTTCGTTTCCGGATCGACCACGCGTGCGATGCCTCGAATCGAGCGTTCCCGCCCCTCAAAGCTGCACATGCAACATCGATTCACGACCTCGACTTTGCAGTCGTCCCGCAGCGTGTACTCGGCGGTCGAGGCCACGCAATCTCGCTCAAACCACGCCGGATAGCGCGCGATCTCATACCACTTCCCCATGTACCGTTCCAGGTCGACGTAATCCACGACCTCCAACGACCGCCGGCCGACACACCCCGCCAGCGGCCACAACAGCAATAACGCGAGCGCCAGCGGCAATATCGGCATAAGTGCTCCTTCCCAAAACACGCGCCTGCGCGAGGGATCATAGTCGGCGCGCGTGCTTCACGCCCGAAGTGCCGGCGGGGCAAGCCTCTGCCG
>JAGPEO010000350.1:1961-3758 GCA_018056925.1 Phycisphaerae bacterium | reverse complement strand
CCCCGGCGAAGATGACCGGTCGTACGTAGGCCGCGAGAGGCTGGAGTAACGCCTTTATCGTGCAAGGCGGTGCCGCGGCGGCGGCGAGCGCGACGCGCAGTTCAGATGACTCTACAGCTAATTGCCGTCCGCGTCCGCGCGTTCGGCCTGGTAGAGCGCCAAGCGGCGATTGAGGTCGGCCACTAACGCCTGGTTACCCGTGGCTTCTACCTGCGGAATGATCTGGCGCAGAATTTGAATCGCCTCTGGAAAGCGCCCCGTGGCGGCGTACGCACCGGCCAGCGTGCTCAGAAAAACAGGCTCGCGGAACTGCGTCGCCTGGCACGCGGCCTCCGCCAACCGAACCGCCTCCGCACCGTTGCGTACAGCCGGATCGGCAGTCGTGGCGAGCAACCATGCCAGGTTGTTTGCCGTCTCGTAGTCCCTTGCGTCAACCACCAACACCTGGCGCCACAGCGCCGCGGCTTCTGAGGCCCGCCCGGTTTGCGCCAGCAGCTTGGCCGCTCTCACCGACGGCTCCCGCGCCTCGGGGCGCAGCCGCAACGCCGCCTGGTACAGCTCGATCGCGCGCTCGCGCTGCCCCAGCATTTCAAGCGCCAGCCCCAGAGCGTTCTGCGATTCGAAGTGCGCCGGATCGCTCTGTATACAAAGCTCGAACTGCGGCACCGCTTCCTGGAAGCGCCTCAGCTTGGCGAGCGCTAGCCCGAAGTCATAGCGCGCTTCAAGATCGTTCGGATCGTAGTCGAGAGCCGCCTGGAACTCCGGCAACGCCTGCTCAATCCGCCCCTGCCCAACCAGCGCCATGGCGCGCGAAATGTGGGCGCCGCGCGGATCCGCCTCCAGTCTTCCGGCCTCGGCGAAATGCTGGGCGGCTTCTTCTGTGCGCCCCACCTCCTGCAGCGCCACGCCCAGCCAATGGTGGATCTTCGGCTGATTCCAGATGATGTCCAGCGCCGCCTGGAAGAGCGCGATCGCTTCGAGCGGCCGTCCTTGCTCTTGCCGCAAGCGTCCCAGGCTGCCGTACGCGCTGGCGTATTTCGGATCGAGCCGCAACACGTGCTCGAACAGGCCGGCCGCGCGCTCACTTTCCTTACGTTTAGCAAACTCCACCGCCAGGTTGTAGTGCGCCAGTCGGTTCGTAGGGTCGACTTTCGCGGCGTGCGTCCAAAGCGAATTGGTGTCGCGCCAGACGGCAATCTGCTGCCAGGCGAGCATTCCCAAGACCACAAGCGGCGCCAAAGGAACCACCACGGCAATCGGGGGGCCCCACCTCCAGCGGCGAACGCGCTCCAGAACCCAGTACCAAGCCGCGCCGGCCAGTACAGCCAGCGCCATGCAGGCGACGTAGGAGTAGCGATCCGCCACTAACTGCTGCCCGCTCTGCATGAACCCCAGCACCGGCGCCAACGGCAACACGTAACACGCCAGCACTGCCAGTCCCCCCGGCCAGCGCTTTCGCAGCAGGACCAGCGTAACAACGCCGCCCAGCACAATCAGGCCGGATAGAACATAGCGCAAGGCCAGCGGGTTCATCTTCGGCGGAATTTCGTACAGCGGCGAGAGACCGAGCGGCAGGACGGTCTTCCACACGTAGAAAACCAGGCCGTAGGCGGCCTGCGCCATGCGTTGCGCAAGCGAATGATCCGCCAACGACAGCATCGTGAGATGTCCGGCCGCCTGCGCCCCGGCGGCCCACACTGCAAAGCACGCGGCGATCAGGAAGAACGGTATTTTTTCCAAGATCAGCCGCAGCAACACCGGCGGCCCCGCCGCGCGCCCCTTCGGCCCGCTCAGACG
>JAGPEO010000350.1:0-1861 GCA_018056925.1 Phycisphaerae bacterium | reverse complement strand
ACGAAGCCGTAGTCGTCCCAACTGACGAACTGGTTCTGCAGCGCTGGGAGGAAGACCGCGAATGTCACGCCGGCTACCAGCAATGGTAGTCCGGTGCGCAGCCAGGCTGCGCCTAGCCCGGCGCTCGGCCACGCCGCGGCTCGCCCCGCGCCCGGGCTGCCATCCCCAACACCCGGACGAACTCCCGCGGTCGCCGCGGAACGGCCACGTCCACGTTGCTTGGTGGCATTGATTGGCGTCATCGATCGCACCCGTGATTCGGCGCAGCGCAATACGCGGCGGATGCCGGCGATTGCAAGGACGCCTTAATCCTACCACACGCCACAAGCCCGCACCCGCCAAAAAAAGTCAGCTAAGCCGCGCAGCACAAACCGCTCGAATCGCCGGCGCGCAACCGCGAACAGATCGCGTCGTCGCGTCGCCCGCCCGACGTCAATGCCTGGCGACCGGCCGGCCAAGTTTTAGCTCCGTATATTGCCTCTCGCGGCCGGGGACCTGCGAACGGGTCGCGGCATCGTGGAACTCGTGCGCGAAAAGAAGATTCTTACGGACGAACAGATCGCCGGCGTGCTGGACCCGGCCAAGATGTCCGGCGGTGCATAGCCGCTAAGCCCCGACGTTCCGCCCCACCGGCAGCTCGACGCCCGGCGGTCGTGTTCAGGCCGAACTCTGCCACGCCGCGTTCTGTCGTTACTCGCTGATAAAGACGCTGATCGGCCCCCCCATTTGTGTATTGGGGCCCTGCAACGCGCGGTCCGGCTCAATCGTCCCGTCACGATTCGCGATGTTGTCGTAAATGAAAATAATGTCGGCCATGGTATCAGCGACATAACCGGTCCCGGCCGAGTCTACCGCAATGCCGGCCAAGTTCATCGCACCGGGTATAACCAGCGTTGAATCAGGCATGACTGGTCCATTGAGCGTGGCGGCATTCGCGAAGACATTGACTTCGTTCCGCCGGATGGCGCCGGAGCCTGAATTCACCACGTACAGAGTGTCATTCTCGTCAACGAACACGCCGTGCGGCCTGGAGAACACCGGACTATCGATGATCCGCGATGCGTTCACGGTTCCGTTGAGCGTGCTGGCATTGGCGAAGACCGCGACAGTCTCTAAGTTAAAACTCGCCACATACAATTCGTCATTGGCCCCGAACCTTATTCCGAAGGGCCCGTCCATGTCCGCACTGGTAATAATGCGCAGCGGAGCCAGGTTGCCATCGAGGGCCGCCGTCGAGGCCCCGGCATACACGAGAACAGTCCCAAAATCCTCATTGGATACAAACAGCAGGTCGGCCGCCCGGTTAAGGGCCATCGACATGGGGTGCACCAGCAGCGTCGCCGCCCCGCGTACGTTGCGGGAGGGAGCGAGGTTCGCGTTGATTTGACCGAGATCGAGGGCGTCAGGGTAGCTCGTAATTGAGTTGTTGTCGGCATTGATAACCACCAAGTTGCCGGCGTTGTCAATAAGCAGATCGGTCGGCTGGTCCAGCGAGGTTTGAGGTCCGGCCAAGTTGGCATTTGGCGGGAGATCGCCCTCGATTTCCGCCGCTGTCGTGAGGTCGTAGGCTGTAACGCTGTTGATCCTGCGGTTGGCGATATACAAAATGGGCTTGGAGATAGGGGTCGTGACTACAGTCACGACCGTCTCGTCGGAGGCCGTGCCGCCCTGTCCGTCGTTCACCGTAAGCTGGAACGTGAGCGTCGTTGCTTCGCCGGGAGCTGTAAACGACGCCGTGGCGGTGCCGGCGTTTACCAATGCGACGATTGGCGCGCCCGCCGTCTGCTGCCACTGGAAGGCGAGCGGGGCCCCGTCCGGGTCGGTGCTGGCGCTGCCGTTTAAGTTGACAGAGCTGCCGGCG
>JAGPEO010000042.1 GCA_018056925.1 Phycisphaerae bacterium | reverse complement strand
AACGAGGCATGCGCATGGCGAAACTCCTCTGGGTCAACCCGAACATTTTACCAGAGGAGCGCCCCGGGCGCGCAAACTCGCGGGAACCCGTGCGTGACGAGATCACCGCGGGAACGCATGACGGGTGCCATGCCCAAGCCGCGTGGCGGCGCGGGCATGCGCGCGGCCAAAGGGCCCCCGAGCACATTCTGGCAAGTGGCTGCGACTGCGCTGCCGCGACTGGTGAGTGCCTGGACAGGGGCATGCCCGCGCTTACAGCTTGGGCATGGCACCCACGCTCTCCGGCGCGATGTCGATCAGTCCTCGTCGATTCGCTGCGTCCGCGTGTGGCGTTCGCGAACCTCGCCCGCTGGCGGCTGGTCTGCGTATGGGCTTTGCCCTTCCCACACCCCGCCGGGCTGAGCGCTCATCCACTCCTTGGACAGCACGCGGCCATCCTCGGCGAAGAAAATTTGTGCGTGTTCGTGCCGGTCCAAATCCTCGTAGTACCAGACGTCATCGCTCGTGAATTTGGGCTTGCCCAGGATCTGTCGCACGTCCTCCCGGCAATCGCAGCCCTCCCGAATCATCTGGAACCGGTCGTACGTAAACTGGCGCTGGCAGCCGGCCAGGACCAGCACGATCGCGCTGAGCACCAGGAAAACGAACCACGGGGAGAACGTCGCTCGTAGCCTCATAGCACACTCCAACGCAGGTTTCGTCCGGTACGGGGCAATTTCATCATAAGGTAAGACACGCCGGCGGGCGGGTGGATGGGGGCGCAGAGTGATAAAGTGATAGAGTGATAAAGGATCTGCGGATCGTCCTTTATCACCCTATCACCTTAACACCGCCACGCGCGGGGCGCTATTCGCAGAACACGTCAAACACGCTTACCGCGTCTATGCCGGCCTCGGTGCGCGAGTTGTTCGGGACGTCCTGCGCGGTGAACAGCACTCTCACCGTTGAGGTCAGCGGAATGTAGTCCGCAATGCGAACCTCGTGCGCCACCCAGCCGCCGTGGCTCGGCAGATGCGCCACCTGTACCCACGTCGCGCCGTCGTCGCTGGACAGGTATACGTCCAGGAAGTCCTGGGCCGGCGGCAGCGGATCGTCGCAGGTAAACCACTCAGCGTAACGCAGCACCGGACCGCTCGTGGCGCTCAGATCAAGCACCGGCGACATCAACTGCGTCGGGCCGCCGTCGACATCGAAGCTGGAACGGTTGTCGGTTACATAGCAGCGGCCCGAGCCGTCATGATCAGCCGGCGGCGAACCATCGTCCCAGCCGCCCGGAATGGCCCGCTGCCACATCCCGCTCACCATGCCGGCCGCACTCGTCACCGTCCAGCCCAAATCGCTCTGGAAATCATCGTCCAAGAGCATAACCAGCGAGCCGACATGGCTTGAATACGGACCCGCCTCGCCCGCACCGGGCGCGAACACCACGCCCGTGGCGAGCCCTTCGGCCGCGAAATAGTATTCCGGCGTCTGGCCGCACTCCGGCGCCGGCAACGTGGCGCGCCAGACTTCGCCCGACACGAGCGTGAGCGGAGTGCTCAGCCAGGGACCGCCGTCGTACCGGTAATAAGCCTGGGGCGAACCCGCCACCAGCTCGTCGTTACCTTCGTTAATCTCAACGTCCAGTATTGCCGGCTCGCCCGGGGCCATGAACTCGGGCGCCGTTCCTACCAGGCGAATGGTCAGCGGCACGAAATACGGCGGATAGTCGCGCGTCAGCTCGATATCGTCGAGCCCGATGCGGCCCTGCGGCGAGCCGAAGCCGCTGCCGAAGTCGAACCGCACCGCGACGACGTTCGTGAGGTCCAACGGCACGCCATTAGTCTGGAAATCAGTCAGGCGGATGCGGACGGTGCAGAATTCGTTGGCCCAGCCCGCCCCGCTGCCGGAACCGGTGCGCTGATAGGTGCGCGTAATGTGGCCGAAGCTGCCGAAATCTATCGAGCTGGTGGTGCCGTCGGCGTCGCGCAACGTAACGGTGAAGCTCAGCGGGCCGGCCAGTGCGACCGTGCGCGGATGGCGCGTGCCTTGGCAGGCGCGGAACGAAAGGAACGTGTCGTCCGAGAAGTCGCGCTGCTCGGGCACTACTTCCAGTTCATAGTAGCGCTGTCCGGAGGTATCCCAGTCGAAGACCACGCAGTGCCCGTCGTCGCCCGAGAAGCGGTACATCGTCATGCCGTTGCTTGGCTGGGTGCCGGTCCAGGCGAAAGAGCCGTCCTGCTCCTGCATCAGCACTTCCGACAGATTCTGCACCGTGTATGAGACGGCGCCGCCGGAGCTGCTTGTCCCCGGGGTGGTCTGCGTCTGATAATCGTCGATGACAAAATTGCCGGCCGCGACCCCATCCCTGTACTCGTTCGAAACCACGACGTTGCCCGGGATGCCGATCGGGCGGAAATGGTCGTAGCGTCGCGCGAAGAAGTCGCGCGCGACCAGGCTGTTCTCGGCGTACAACTTGATGAGCGGAAGGTAGTAGCCCTTTACCACGCTGTGCGCCGCGGATTGGCCGATCAGGTCCGGCCCCTCGGCCCACGACGGCTCAGCGGGGCGCGCGTGCAGCCATGCGTGCCCGCAGCCGTGAATGTAATCGAGCTGCTTGTTCCCGTAGGCCCGCTCGTAGAAGGCCAGTGGTTTGGAATTACTCGAGTCCGGCGAGCCAGACACATCGGAATCCGCGCCGGCGATGAACATGTGATAGTTCACGTCGAAGGGCGTCGAGGCCGAGGCCGGTTCAATGTGCGTCACCGGCGCCATGCTGCTGACGAGGATCACGTCTTCAGCGCTGAAGTGAGGGCTGCTCCACACACCGGTGCGCAGCTTTGTGTATGCCCGGACCACGCCTTCGCCGCCGCGGCTGTGTCCAATGAACGTTATGCGGTGCGAGTCGATATGCCCGTTCAGCACGCCGTCGGCGATGCTGGCCTGGTTAGCAATGATGTACTCGGTGTTGGTCAGCGTGGTGCCTGAGGCGGTTTCTGAACCCGGACCGGTGTTGTTGGTGTGCGACATCACGATGCAGCCGTAGGAGGCCAGGTGATACCCGATGTGGTCGTACCACGTGTAGTCGTGCCCATTGCCGTGGCTGACCACGACCAGCGGGAGCTTGCCCAGGCTGGCGATATTCGTCGGGTAGTAGGTGTTCTGTCCCAGCCAGGTGCCGCCGCTGTAAGTAATCTCGGTCACGGCCAGCGGGCCGGGCTGGACGGTGTTATGAACCACGTAAAGCCCGGCTTCCGAGCCGTATCCGTCGATGTAGTCGCCGCCGTCGAGTACTCCGTTGCGATTGACGTCAAGCACCACGTCGTATCCGACGCCCAGCCCGGTGCCTGCGTGTGCATTCAGCTCATTTGCGCCGGCGGCCACGAAAATGTTTTCCTGAATGGTGGAGCCCAAGATGGTGACGGTCTCCTGGCCGTCGGGCGTGACGTCGTCGAGCGCGGGGTCGGCGGACCATTCTCCGGCCGACTTAGCCGCGACTACGTACATATCTACAGTCTGGCCCACGAGGTCCGGATAACGGTTGGGGTCGACGGCCGCCCCGACCGGCTCGTCGACGTTGAAAGCTCGAACAAACTCGAAGTAGGGGTACGAGCTCAGCGGGTTTCCGGCCAGCTCAACCCGGTGAATCGGCTCCGGCTCTCCACCCGTGAGCGCCGCCACGAACGGATCAATATCAAAGACGTTGACCGCTCCATCGGCGTTGAGGTCCGCCAGCAGTACATCGCAGGCGGGATAGGCAGCCGCGTAGCCGACCGGGTCCGTCAGGGCCAGGACGAACGGGTCAATATCGAACACGTTTATCGCGCCGTCGCAGTTCAAATCGCCCGGCGCGAAGGCGTAACTAAAGCACGGTGCAAAAAAGACAACGCTGATGAGAACGGATAGGCGCTTCAACTCCGGCCCTCCAAGCTAAGGTCCTTCCCCCGATTCTCGACACTCCACATCGGCTAGTATAACGCGGTGGGCTCATTTTCTGAAAAATGTTTGTCGGCGACGCGTCCTGCGACACCGCGCCTAGGTTCACCCCAAAGGCAAAACGCAGAACTGCCGCTTGCGGCGGTTGAGCCGCATGCAAACCGGAGTTAAGCTGTGTGATTCTTCTCCGATCCGCCTTGCGGGCGCCGAGGTGGGCGCTGGAGCGGGCGGCTTGGGCTTGGAGTCGCATACATGCCGAAGAAGCAATATGACGTGACCGATCTTAAGCGGGCTGCGGAAGGCAAGAAGCGCATCCTCTGGGCCGATCGCGACATGCCGGTCCTGGCCCTCATCCGCCAGCGCTTCGAAAAACAGAAGCCGTTGCGCGGCCTGCGTATGGGCTGCTGCATGCACGTGACCTCCGAGACTGCCAACCTGATGCGCGCGCTCAAGGCTGGCGGGGCCCAGGTCGCCCTGTGCGCCTCGAACCCCCTCAGCACGCAGGACGACGTGGCTGCCAGCCTGGTAAAGGACTTCGGCGTGCCGGTTTACGCGCGCCGCGGCGAGAGCGTGAAGGTTTTCTACGACCACGTGAACGCCGTAATCGACACCAAGCCGCAGGTCACGATGGACGACGGGGCCGACCTGGTTAACACGCTGCATACCAAACGCCAAAAGGAAGCGGCCAACATCATCGCCAGCATGGAAGAGACGACCACGGGCGTGATCCGTTTGCGGGCCATGGCCGCCAACGGCGCCTTAAACTTCCCGGTCATCGCGGTCAACGACGCCAACACCAAGCACCTGTTCGACAATCGCTACGGCACCGGGCAGAGCACGCTGGACGGCATCGTCAGAGCTAGCGACGTGCTGCTGGCGGGCAAACGGGTGGTCGTGGCGGGCTATGGCTGGTGCGGACGCGGCGTCGCCATGCGGGCCCGTGGGGCCGGGGCGATCGTTACCGTCACCGAGATCAGCCCGCTCAAGGCCCTCGAAGCCATCATGGACGGCTTCGACGTGCGGCCCATGAACGAGGCGGCCGCTTTCGGCGAGGTCTTCATCACGGTCACCGGCAACAAGCACGTGCTGCGCGAAGAGCACTTCCGCCGCATGCGCGACGGCGCCATCGTCTGCAACAGCGGCCACTTCGACGTTGAGATCGATATTCCCGCCCTGACACGCATGGCGCGAAAAGTGATTGAGAACGTCCGCACAAACGTGGACGAATTCTATATCTCAGAGAAAAAGAGCATTTACCTGCTGGCCAAGGGCCGGCTGGTGAACCTCAGTGCCGCCACCGGCCACCCGGCCAGCGTCATGGACATGAGCTTCTCGACCCAAGCCCTGGCGGCCGAATGGTGCCGCAAGCTGGCCGGCAAGCTCGAAATCGCGGTCCACAACGTGCCGCAGGAAATCGAAGAAGTGGTCGCACTGTTGAAGCTCCAATCGATGAACACGAAGATCGATCGGCTGACGCCGGAGCAAACGGAATATTTGGCGAGCTCAGGGGAAGGTACGTGAGGAGGAGGTTGTCGGTTGTCACTCTTCAGTTATCGGCAGCCAGCTTGAACTGACGGCCCAGGCTGTAAGACTGACAACTGAAAACTGAAATTTCCATGATGCCGACAGACGGACCGATTGTTGTCGCATTGGGCGGTAACGCCATTTCGCGACCGCACGAAGAGGGGAATATCGAGCAGCAGTTCCGCAACATGCGGGAGACGGCTGTACATCTGGCGGACGTTATCAACGAAGGCTGTCGCGTGATCGTGACGCACGGCAACGGCCCACAAGTGGGCCACGTCATGCGGCGCGTCGAGCTGGCCGCCAACGAGGTCTATCGCCTCCCGCTGGATATTTGCGGCGCCGACACGCAGGGCGGAATGGGTTACATGATCGCGCAATGCTTGCGCAACGAGTTGCGCCGCCGCGGCCTGAACTGCAACGTGACGGCCATCGTCACCAGCGTCGAAGTCGACCCGCGCGACCCCGATTTCGAACGCCCCACCAAGCCGATCGGCTCCTTCTATCAAAGCCAGGAGCAGGCCGAAGAACTGAAAAAGAAGTACGGCTGGAAGCTGGTCCACGTTCCCAATCATGGTTACCGGCGCGTGGTGCCTTCGCCGCTGCCGCGGGCGATCGTGGAAATCGACCTCATCCGGCGGCTGGCCAATGCCGGTGAAATACTCGTCGCAGCCGGCGGCGGCGGCATTCCCGTGGCGCGGACCGAAAGCGGCGCGCTGGTAGGTGTGGAAGCCGTTATCGATAAGGACCGCACTTCCGGCCTGCTGGCACGGGCGATCGACGCGGCCGTGCTCCTGATTTGCACCAACGTCTCGCGCGTCGCGGTTAATTACCAGACGCCGAGCGAGCGCTTTCTGGACCACGTGACCCATACCGAAATTCGGCGCTATTACCTGGAGGGCCAGTTTCCGCCCGGCTCGATGGGGCCCAAGGTCGAAGCGGCTATTGATTTTCTCGAAGGCTCGCGCCGCCGCGACGCCTGCGTGATCATCTGCGACCTGGAACATATGGCTGACGCTTTGGCCGGACGCGCGGGAACCTGGATCACGAAGGACTGACGACGGAGCGGAGCCGGGCCGCACCGGCCTGGAGTTGTGGTTTGGGGCGCGCAAGCTTTTCTCAAGCGATGACGGTCTATCGTTTAATGGTTCCCTTCCGGAACCAACCGGCCGCGGCATGCCGGGCAATCAGAGACGGCGCGGCTGATGGGCATTCTGTTGCGAGTTGATCGCCAAACCTTGCAGAACTTGGGAACGGGTACAATAAGAGCGTTACGACATTCCGCCAAAGGGCTTCGATTGGGACCCGAATGAGCAAAACTAACGGTGAAAACGGGGAGAATGGACATAAGGGCTATCGCGGCGCTAGTGCCGCCGTGCTCGCCCGCCACGGCGTAGGGGTCTGGAGCGACGTGGTCATCGAGACTGCCTCCGCCCGCTTTGAGGGCATTATTCTGCCGCGCTCCGAAACCGCCGACGACCAGCACATCGTCGTCAAGCTGACCAGCGGCTACAACATCGGTGTGGCCGCTGACGGAATTACGGCCATCACCGAACGTGGCCACAAAGAAGCGCACTACAGAATTCCCGAAAAGAAATTCCCTTACGACCAGGGTAAGCCGAACGTGACGCTGTTCGGCACCGGCGGCACGATCGCCAGCCGCTTGGATTATCGCACCGGCGCGGTCATGCCCGCCTTCTCGCCCGGCGAGCTGTACGACTCGGTTCCCGAATTGGCCGACATCTGCAATCTCCGCACCGAGAAGCTCTTCGGCGTTTTCAGCGAGAACATGGGCCCGCAGCACTACATCGCGCTGGCCGAGCGCATCGGCGAGGAGATCCGTTCCGGCGTCGGAGGCATCGTCATCGGGCACGGCACCGACACGATGCAC
This sequence comes from Phycisphaerae bacterium, assembly GCA_018056925.1. Taxonomy (GTDB): domain Bacteria; phylum Planctomycetota; class Phycisphaerae; order UBA1845; family Fen-1342; genus JAAYXS01. Next base: position 9,414 of record JAGPEO010000042.1, on the reverse strand, counting down.
CACACTGCCGCGATTTTGTCGTTCATGGTTCAGAACCCGCCCGTGCCGATCGTCATGGTCGGCTCGCAACGCTCGAGCGACCGGCCCTCATCCGATGCCGCATCCAACCTGATCAATGCGGTGAAGGCCGCGGCCGAGGGGGACATCGCCGAAGTGATGGTGTGCATGTTCGGTCCCACTTCGGACGAATATTGCCTGCTGCACCGCGGTACGCGCGTGCGGAAGATGCACTCCAGCTATCGTTCGGCGTTTCGCACGATTGGCGACGTGCCGCTGGCGATGGTCGACCGCAACCAGATTCGCCATTTACGCAACGACTACAAGCGCCGCCGCGGCGACCGTGATGTAATCATCAACACCGCGTTCGACGAAAAGGTCACGATTCTCTACCACTACCCGAACATGCAGCCCGACCTGGTCGACGCCGTAGTGGAGAAGGGCTATCGCGGCATTATCATCGCGGGAACCGGCCTGGGGCACGTGAACAAGCCCCTCTATCCGGCCCTGAGGCGGGCCATCGAGGCCGGCGTGCACGTCTACATGACCGTGCAGACGCTGTGGGGCTACGTGCAGATGTACGTATACAGCACCGGGCGCGACCTGATGGAGCTGGGCGTTGTGCCGGCGGCCAACATGCTGCCCGAGGTGGCCTACATGAAGTTGTGCTGGGCCCTGGGGCAGAGCCACGACCGCGAAGAGGTCAAACGCATCATGCTCACGCCGATTATCGACGAGATCACGCTGCGCGAGCCGTACAACGGGTATCTGATCTACCAGGGCGAAATCCCCGAGGTGCAGGAGTTTCTGCGGTCGATACGCAGATAGAAGCGCTCCGCAATCCAGGGACAAATCCAGCGGCCAGCAAATCGCCGAAGCGATGTGTTGTCGCCGACCCGTTTCGCCCAAAAGCCCCTCATGCTAATCTCATGGGCTCCAAATAAGGGAGTACGCAATCGGAGTTTGCGCATGCCGGCAGAGCCAAACGGAACTGAATTCGAATTTGTGGCCGGGCAGAAGCCCCGCACGCCGTCTGACGTCCTGTTGGTCCCCTTGGTGACAAAGCCACGCCCGCCGTTACCGCTGGTGAAGGCCGTGGACGACGTTTGCGGCGACGCGGTATCCGCATTACTCGCGGTGCAGGCCGCGGGCGCTGAAGCCGGGCACTTGGCGCACACCACCAGCGCCGGGCCACTCCCGCGTATTCTTGTCGTGGATCTCGGCCCGACGGAGAAGCTGACGGGCTTGGCCGTGCGCCAGGCCGCCGCCTCCGCGGCCCGTTGGCTGATTGCAGAGAAGCTTACCAGCGGCGCCGTCTGGCTGGATGGACTGGCCTCAACCGGGCTGAATGAATGCTTCAGGGAGTGGACGCTGGGGATGGCGCTAGCCGGCTTTCGCTTCACCGAATTCCTGAAGAACAACAACAAAACGCCCAAAAAAGTGCGCTTGCAGCTCCGCGCCGCGGATCCGGGGCTGGTCCGCAGGGCAATGGGCGAAATCAAGACTGCGACGACGATCGCCGCTGCCGTCAATTACGCCCGCCGGTTGGCTCACATGCCGGGAAACGTCATCAATCCGCAGACCCTGGCAGAAGAGGCCAAACGCCTGGCACGCCTCTGCGGCTTGAAATACAAACTCGTCGACGCCGCCGAGGCGCGGCGCATGGGTATGGGCGGACTCCTGGCGGTCGGCGGCGGTTCGGCTCACGCACCATGCCTGATTCAGCTCGAGTACCGGCCGCGCCCCGATTCGCGCCGCAACACGGTTCTTGTCGGCAAAGCGATCACCTTCGACACGGGCGGCTATTCCATCAAGCCGGCGGCCGGGCTGGAGGGGCTCAAATTCGATAAGTGCGGCGGCGCGGCCGTATTGGGCGCCTTGCAGGCGGCGTCGCAGTTGGGGCTGCCGTGCAACGTAGCGGGCGTGATCGGAGCGGCCGAAAACGCAATCTCCGAGCGGGCTTATCGTCCCGGCGACATTCTGACGATGGCCAGCGGCAAAACGGTGGAAGTAATCAGCACGGATGCCGAGGGGCGGCTGGTGCTGGCCGACGCGCTGTGGTACGCACAGCAGCACCTCAACCCGACCGAAATCATCGACATCGCCACGCTTACCGGCGGGGTAAACGTGGCGCTGGGCAAGGTCGCGGCCGGCATCATGAGCACCGATGACGAACTGGCCGGCGTGCTCGGCGAGTGCGGCCGGGCGGTACACGAACGGCTCTGGCGGCTGCCGCTGTGGGACGAGTACCGTGACCTGATCAAGGGAACGGACGCGGATATCCGTAACTCCTCCGGCAAACGCGAGGCACAGGCGATCGTGGGCGGCATGTTCCTCAAGGAATTCATCGCCAAGGGCATGGCGTGGGCGCATGTGGACATCGCGGCGGTCGCAACGCTGGAGGAGTCGAATTCGCCGACCGGCAAAGGCGCCACGGGCTTCGGCGTTCAATTGCTGGTCGAGTATCTGCGCCGCGCGGCGCAACCATAGCGGAGCCGGGGCACCGGTGCCTGGTCGCAGCCGGGCTTAAATCCGGTGACCCGATTTCCCCGCCGGACGCTGGCCCCCCCTAGCCGCCGGTAGTACACTTTCCGCGCTGAAGTCCGTTCGAAGGATCGCACGGACGCTGCCAACGGTGGATGCGAGGAGCATTACTATGAGGAAGTTGCTGGCTGCCGCAATCATTATCGGAGTTTCACTGGGCATTGCAGGCTGTGCACAGAACGCCTACGTCGGGCATCAAGGTGGATGGGCCGGCGTGTGGTTCGGCGACGTGGGGGTCACGGGCAACGGCAATAACGTCAACGTGGAGCGCGGATCAAACTTGCGCAAGCTCTCGATCTTGGGCGACTGCAACACGGTGAACGTCGAAGACGGCGTCACGTTGGTGCACGTCGAATTCTTCGGAAAGAACAACACCGTCACCATCCCCGCCGGCCTGCTCGTACGCCTCACCGACTGGGGCCAGGGCAACACGCTCGTGCGGCGCCCGGAGGTCTATGACCGCATGATCGAAACCCCCTACGGCTACACGCCGGCTGTTATTCCACTGGGGCCGGCCACGCCGATGCCCCCTGAAACGCAGTTTCAGAGCGGCACGCCTCTTCCGACCGGTACGCCCGTCGCGCCGCCTCCGGCCGAGCCGCGCCCTGACGTGCAGCTCGTTCCCGACGAATTCGAGCAGATGGAAGAGCCGACGAAATAGCCGAACCGTCGAGTGGCGATAGCGACGGCCGGTTAAATGACGCAGCGCACTACATGCGTCTGCGACCAAGGACGGCATTGAATGGCAATGCCAGAGTGGTACTATGCCGCGAACGGACAATCCTTCGGGCCCTTCACACGCGAAGAGTTATTAGCCAAGCTGCCCTCTCTGCAAGGCCCGGACACGCTGGTCTTCGGCCCAAGTGTCAGTTACTGGACGCCGGCCCGCCGCGTGGCCGGGCTGGTCGGCGCCGCTGCGGCCCCGCCCCCACCGGGCGCCCGCAGGTGCGATGAGGTCGACTACAAAATCACCGGCGATGACATGCAGTTCGTCGAGGTCGAACTCGATCCCGGCGAAATGGTCATCGCCGACGCCGGCGCCATGATGTACATGACCGCCGGCATCCGCATGGAAACGCGCTTCGGCGATCCGAGCCGGCCTGAGCAGGGCCTGCTCGGCAAGGTGTTCTCGGCCGGCAAACGCGTGCTCACCGGCGAATCCCTGTTCCTGACTACTTTCGTCAATGGCGGTTCCGGCAAGCACCAGGTTGCTTTCGCCGCGCCGTACCCGGGCAAGATTCTGGCCATGGACCTTTCGCAGCTCGGCGGAGAGTTGCTGTGCCAGAAGGATTCATTCCTCTGCGCGGCGCGCGGTGTAAGTATCGGCGTCGCATTCACCAAGCGCATCGGCGCCGGTCTGTTCGGCGGCGAGGGCTTCGTTCTCCAGCGGCTGAGCGGCTCGGGCCTGGTCTTCGTGCACGCGGGCGGCACGCTGCACCGCCGCAGTTTGGCGCCCGGCGAAACGCTGCGGGTCGACACCGGCTGCCTGGTCGCGTTTCAGCCCAGCGTCGAGTACGACATCGGCTTCGTGGGCGGCTTGCGCAACGCGCTATTCGGCGGCGAAGGCCTGTTCTTCGTTACGCTCACCGGGCCGGGTGAGGTCTGGCTGCAATCATTGCCCTTCGCGCGCTTGGCCGACCGCATCCACGCGGCCGGCGGCGTGACGGGGCGGAGACCCGACGAGGGGGGCAGCATCCTGGGCGGGCTGGGGCGAGTGCTGGACGGGGACAATAGGTGAGTGAAATGCCAACGGAACACAGCACCGGCCCGTCCTTCAGCCCGGACGCAGCGCCGCCAAACACGCGCTTGACAGACCAGGCCGCCGCTCAAGCCGCCCGCACCCGCCACGAGCACTTCAAGCACACGGCCCGCGCGCACTTTGACCGCTGGGCGTTGTCGTACGATCGCTCATGGCTCGGCGAACTGGTCTTCTATCCCAGCATGCGCGCCTGCCACGAGGAAATTCTCCGTTGGCAGGCCGAGCGCGGCCGCGCTCCCTATCGCCTGCTGGATGTCGGCTGCGGTACCGGCAATCTCCTGCTCAGCCTAGTTGATGATCCGCACGCCGAGCAGCTCGTCGGCCTCGACTACTCCGAGGAAATGGTGCGGTGCGTGCAGATGAAGATCGACCCCGAGATTCACCTGGACCGCCTGCGCGTCGTGCATGGTGACGCCGAACACCTACCGTTCGAGGATGCCTCTTTCGACGTTCTTACCTGCGCGAACTCGTTCCACCACTATCCGCACCAGGAGGCGGTCATCCGCCAGTTTTACCGCGTGCTGCGGCCCGGCGGCATGCTGGTGCTGATCGATGGCTTCCGCGACAACGTGGTCGGCTGGATCGTCTTCGACGTCGCCGTGGCCTTCGTCGAAAAGGCGGTCCACCACGCCGCCTGGTCGGCCGTCCGCAACATGCTGGCCGAAGCCGGCTTCAGCACCATCACGCAGCGCAAACTGAACGTCCTAGCCCCCCTGCTCGTCTCCGTCGCCAAAAAGTAGCAAAGCCGGGGCGTGCCGCCTAAGGTCGGGTGCCATGCCCAAAACGCGGGTGCCATGCCCAAGCTCTAAGCGCGGGCATGCCAGATCGAGAGACACGATCAAAAGACATTCGAATCGGTCCACGGCGTCGCGCGGGGGCGCATCAACGCGGGCATGCCCGCGCCCGCCCCGCGGGCTTGGGCATGGCACCCGCGAACATGGGGCCTGTGGGACTTCGCACGGGCCGGCGCCGCGCAGGCGCCCCCAAATTCCCATCCGCACCGCTGGCGCGTATCATCGCTGATCTATGGCGCTGCCTGTAGTAGTCATCGTCGGCCGGCCGAACGTCGGAAAGAGCTCGCTGCTCAACAGCCTGGCGCGCGAGCGCATCAGCATCGTCGATCCGCGCGCCGGCATCACGCGCGACCGCGTATCCACCATCGTCGAATATAACGACCGCTACTTCGAACTCGTCGACACCGGCGGCATCGGCATCATCGACGACCAGCAGCTCGAAGAGCACGTCGAGCAACAGATTCACTACGCCATCGCCCGCGCGGATGTGATCATCTTCCTGGTCGACGTCGCCGACGGCGTCACCCCGCTGGACGTCTCCGTCGCGGAACTCCTGCGCCGGGTCAACAAGCCCGTCATCCTCGTCGCCAACAAGGTCGACGGTCCCGCCCGCGAGCCCGAGGCGGCCGCCTTTTTCCGCCTCGGTTTCGGCGAGCCGCTGTGCGCCTCGGCTCTGCACGGCTACGGCCGCGAAGCGCTGCTCGAACGCCTCGGCCAACTGCTCGGCCCGGCCGTCGGCGAGCGGCCCGAAGAGCCGGTCATGAAGCTGGCGATCGTCGGCAAGCGCAACGCCGGCAAGAGCACGCTGGTCAACGCCCTGGCCGGCGAGGACCGGATGATCGTCAGCGAAATCCCCGGTACGACCCGCGACGCCGTGGACGTGCAATTCGAGCGCGACGGCCGGCAGTTCGTCGCCATCGATACGGCCGGTGTTCGCAAGCGGGCCAGCATGCGCGACGTGGATTTCTATTCGTACACGCGCGCCTTGCGTTCGATCCGCCGGGCGGATGTCGTCATGCTGCTGATCGACGCCATTGTGCCGGTGGCCGAGGTCGATCTGAAGCTCGCCCGGGCGGTCCTGGACGAGTACAAGCCGGTGCTCATCGCCATCAACAAATGGGACCTGGCCAAAGACCAGGCCACCACCGGCCAGTTCGCGGATTACCTCACCGAGACTATCCCCTGGCTGCGCTACGCCCCGATCATTTTTATGACCGCCAAAACCGGCCATAACGTCCAGGCGGCGGTGGACGTGGCCGCCAGCTTGCACAAGCAGGCCCAAACGCGCGTCGGCACCGGCAAGCTCAACCAGGCGCTGCAGAAGATTCTGGAACAGCGTGGCCCATCGGCCAAGCACGGCACGCAGCCGGTGAAGGTGTACTACGCGACGCAAGTCGCGGTTGCGCCGCCGACCGTGGTGTTCTTCTGCAACAATGCCGGCGCAGTGACGGAGAACTACCGCCGCTACATGGAAAACCGGCTGCGTGAGCACCTGCCGTTCTCGGAAATTCCCGTCCGCCTGCTGTTTCGCACCCGATCGGCTTAAGGCGGACGGGCATCGTCAAAACGCAGCGAAAGCCCGGGTGCCATGCCCAAGCCGCGTAGCGGCGCGGGCATGCCATCGTCAGTAACATGCCATCGCCAGTAACCCCAGCGGGTGCCAGCTCGACACCGCGAGTCGCCGAACGCCACGAAGGCAACTGATATTCACCGGGGCGACACGCCCCGGCTCTGCTCTCTTGATCCCTCAATCCCTTGATCCCTAGATCCCTCGGTCCCCACTCTGCACGTCCCCGCTCTACGCCTTATAATCCCCCGAATGTCACCGACCTTCGCCTACCACGAGTTGCCCAACGGCCTGCGCGTCGTTTGCCAGACTCTGCCGCAAGTGCATTCCGCCGCCATCGGCTTCTACGTTCGCACCGGCGCGCGGCATGAACAGCCAGACCTGCACGGCGTCAGCCATTTCCTGGAGCACATGTGCTTCAAGGGCACGGCCACCCGCAGCTCGCGCGACATAAACGTCTGCTTCGACGAACTCGGCAGCATCTACAACGCCTTTACCGGCAAAGAGCACACAGTCTATTACGGCTGGGTGCCGGCCGCGCACCTGACGCGGCAGCTCGAGTTGCTGGCGGACATGATGCACCCCGCGCTGCCGCCGGATGATTTCGAGACCGAACGCAAAGTCATCCTCGAAGAAATCGCGATGAGCGATGACAGTTTCGACCGTCATTTATGGGATTTCCTGCACCGCCGGGTCTTCGGGCAGCACCCGCTGGGGCACGAAATCCTCGGCGAGAAGGAGACCATTCAGGGCCTTCCGCGCGAGGCCATGGCCAAGTACCACCAGGCCCGCTACTCGCCTCATAACGTCGTCGTTCTGGCGGCCGGCGCCATCGACCCGCAGGAACTCTTCGCCGGCGTCGGGCGCTTCTGCGGCGACTGGCCGCGGCACACGGATGACGAACTCCCCAACGAGCCGCTGCCGCCTTTCCAGCCCGGCACGGCCAAGTTGCATCTGCCGCGCTTCAAGCAACAGGCGCTGGTGCGGCTCTATCCCTCGGTGCCGCATGGCCACCCGGCCGGCGAATCGATCGAGGCGTTCGTTTCGCTCTTCGGCGGCAGCAATTCGCGCTGCTACTGGAACATCGTGCAACAGGGCATCTGCACCGGGGCGGGCGCGGCCTGGGTGTCTTACGACGATTGCGGGCTGCTGGCGCTGTACGCGGAAGGCGAGCCGGAGCGCTGCGAGGAAATGCTGGAAGCCCTCGACGAACAAACCCGCGCCGTGGCCGAGGGCGGCTTCACGCCCGAGGAAGTGCAGCGCGTCAAGAACCGGCGCCGCACGCAACTGGCGCTGGAGGCCGAGAACCCGCGCACGCGCCTGATGCAGATGCTTGATGACTTCGAAGCCACCGGGTACGTGCGGACCGTCGAGGCGCGCCTGGCGGCGGTCGAGGCCGTCAGCGCCAAGACTATCGCGGATTACTTGAAGCGCTACCCGATCACCGGCGACGGCCTGCTGCTGTCCTGTGGCCCACGCGACTGGCCGCCGACGTAATCGCCGCCGACGCCTCGGATGCTCCCTGGCAGTCGCTGCCGTGCTCGCTAAGTGCCGGCCGGTTGCTCCTCCATATGCCCGCCGAAGCCAAAGCGCATCGCCGAAAGTAGCTTATTGGCGAATTCCGCCCGGCCGCGCGAGGTGAAGCGCTCGTACAGCGCCGCCGTCAGCACGGGCGCCGGCACGGCCTCGTCGATGGCGGCTTTGATCGTCCAGCGTCCCTCGCCGGAATCAGACACGCGTCCTTCGAATTCCGCCAGTGTCGGGTCCTGCAACAGCGCGCTGGCGGTCAAATCCAGTAGCCACGACGAGATTACGCTCCCGCGCCGCCACAGCTCGGTGATGTCGCGCAGGTTGAAGTCAAAACTGTACTCCTCGCGGTTGCGAAGCGGGGCGCTCTCCGCGTCGGCTGCCTGCTCGGTCTTCCCGGCGTTCGCATGCCGCAGGATGTTCAGCCCCTCGGCATACGCGGCCATGATCCCGTACTCGATGCCGTTATGAATCATTTTCACGAAATGGCCCGCGCCGCTGGGGCCGCAGTGCAGGTAGCCAAGCTCGGCCGTTCCACCGACGTGCTCTCGCCCGGGCAGGCGCGGCGCGCCGCCGATGCCCGGCGCCAGCGCGGCCAAGATCGGGGCGAGCCGCCGCACCACGGCTTCCACGCCGCCGATCATCAGGCAATAGCCGCGCTCCAGGCCCCACACTCCGCCGCTGGTGCCGCAATCCACGTAGTGAACGCCTCTGCCCGCCAGTTCCCGGGCGCGGCGGATGTCATCGACGTAGTATGAGTTTCCACCGTCCACGATCGCGTCATCGCGCTCCAGGTGCCGCGCGACTTCGCCCACAACCTCCTCCACGGCCGCGGCCGGTACCATCACCCAGACGACGCGCGGCGGTCTAAGGGCTGAGACGAGTTGCTCGATCGAGTCAGCGGCGAAAGCGCCGGTTTCGTTGGTGAAGCTCTCGCGCGTCTGCGTTACTGGGTCGTAGACGAGTACCTCGTGCTTCGCTCTGATCAGCCGGCGCGCCATATTGCCGCCCATTCGGCCGATGCCAATCATTCCGAGTTGCATACATGGCTCCTTGCGTAAGGTCCGCCGTCAGGGAGGCGGCCGAACGAACGAATGCGGCCGCGAGCGGGCTACAGGCGGCGCTCGCCATCGAACCCTCATTACACTACCACTCATTATTTGCGGACCTCGCGCCGCTCGGCAAAACGAACGTACTTTGGGCGGTTTTGCGTTTGAACGAACGGT
>JAGPEO010000348.1 GCA_018056925.1 Phycisphaerae bacterium | reverse complement strand
GCCGGGCTCCACAGAATATCTCCGTCGATCAGTTGGCGCACGATTCGCGCCGCGGGATAGCCGGTCGCACCCACGGAGCGCAGCGCGTAGAAGGGTTGCGTCCCGAGCACCAGCCAGTAAGGGCCGCCGACCCCGGCGGCGTGCAGCGCGTTCACCGCGTCCGCCACGATACGCGGGTAGTCATCGGCGTTGCCGGGCAGCGTCAACGGTTCATGCGCGGCGCGGGGGATGATCCCTTCGATGCGCCCCTCCGGGAATCCGAGGTAAATGGCCCGCTCTTCCAGCAGCGCCAGCTTCCGTGCCGCCTCCCGCAACGGTTCGTCCGCGATGTCGCGGGCCCCGCGCGAAACGTTGTCGATCTCCAACTGGTCCATGAAAAATGGAATCCGCAGCTCGACCAGCGGCAAAACCCTGCGCACGCCCCACGGGACCTCCCCGCCCGCATCGGTCGCCGAAATGTCCAGCCGCCCCAGATTCACAGCCCCCAACGTAATCCCATGCGGGCCGTCGAAATCCACCAGCGTTCGCGCCGACAACTGCGTCTTCAATACTTGAGCCGCCTGCTCGTCCAAGTACTTCCATGCTTCATCCGCAACCGGCGCCAGCTCACGTCGCAGAATATCCATCGCTCAACCTTCCTTCCCGAGCTTACCCAACCCCAGACCAACCGCCCGCCCGCGAGGCTCGTTGGCCCGCGCCGCCCCGTCACCCTCGCTCGCCGCCGCAAGCTCGGCCACCGGCTCCGCTTTGAACATGAATTTTCGTAAATATGTGTCAAACGTCCCGATCCGGCGCCGCAGCCATTCCAGACACATGGCCGAATGTTCGATTTCCTCATCCCGGAGATGAATCAAGATTGCTTTGAGGTCGGCGTCGGTAGCTACGTCGATCCGCTGGTGGTACCAGTCCACGGCTTCCAGCTCTTCGATCAAGGTGGCCAGTGCGCGGTGTTCATCGCGCACTTGCGTGGACAACTCAGACGCCGGCTCGTGGTAATATGGATCCGACAAAGCTGATCCTCCGGAAAAAAGGCTCATCCTCCAGCACAGCCACTATGCTGCGACGCATCAACTCTTATGTCTGCCAATCCGGAAAATCAAACGAGCCCGGCCCTCGGCATTGTGGATTTCAGCGTGCGCGAAAGCGAATATTGAGGACTACAGCCAGGCCTGTGCCTTCAGTCGCGTTCGGGCGATAGTCCAGGGTCAAAGCTAGCGGGTGCAAGGGGCTCGAACCGGCCGAGACCCGGCGGCAGCACGGCCGGCGGCGCCGCCTTCGTCTTGGCCGCCAAGGCTTGCAGGAGCTTGGGCATTTGAGCCCGATCGGGGATCAGGATGCCGCCCGACATGATGGCTTTGATGGTTTCCTCGAAGGTCCAATCCAGCTCCACGATGTCGTTGCGGCGCAGCATGAACACGAAGCCGGTGGTCGGGTTCGGCGTGGTGGCATAGAAAACCGTGGCGTATTCCTCGCCTGTGTCCGGATCGGCAAAGATGTTCGTGACAAACCCGAGCGAATACACGCCCGGCGTCAGAAACGGGAACATGGCCACGCGCTGGAACTTCTGGGTGGCCTCGCCGGTGAAGCTGTCGAGCACCTGCTTCAGCCCGCGATAAACCGTTTTTACGAACGGCACGCGGTCGACCCACTGCTCAATGAAGTCGATCACCCGCCGTCCGATCAAGTTGGCCGCAAAGATGCCGACCGCGTACAGGACCAGCACCGTGAGCAGAACCGCGACTGCGCCAATGCCCCAGCGTACGTGCCAAGGCATCATTTCGAAGAACTGCTCTTGCGCGTGCGGCAGGCCCATCTCGATGAGCCGGTTCCAGCGTTCAAAGTTGAAGTGCAGGTGTTCCAAGTAAGGCCGGCCGCCAGGGCTGAGCAGCAACCCTTTGAGCGCCCAGCCGGAGGCGTCGCGCATCCATTCGAACACGAAGCGGATCACCCAAAAGGTGACCAGCAGCGGCAGGATGGTGACCACGCCGGTTGTCAGGCGCGTGCGAATCAGGGCGCGCAGCGTGGCCAGCAAACGGTTACGGTGTTTTGGGTGAGCAGCGCCTTTGTCAGAAACGGTCAATCAGTTTCTCCGTTAGCGGCCTCAGCGGCCACGGCCGGGCGCAGGCGATCGCTCGTCCGCGCCCGGCGGTGGTCCAGATATTCTACGGCGGTGATCGGCGAGGCCGGACCTATTCAGGCTGGGGCCACGGGGGCTGGTCCCATGAACAAGTTAACGAGGATAGTAGAGATCCAAATCAGAGCGATGATTCCAACGATCAGAGCCAGAGCGCGTACAATGCCTTTCATAGACATAGTCCCTTCAGGAAAGGTGTGGTTTTACTGTTTGACGACGACTACGAAGCTGAGCTGAAGGGCTGCATCAAATCAGCAGTACGCACAAGAACGCGGAGGTTGGGATGGGCGCGGCGATGGATGTTCTGAGGGCCACCGTTATGCGGGCCGCGGCTGCCTCTGCCGGCGCGCAGTAATCACGTAGGGCAGGCTGCGTGTGGCCATCGGGGCGTTGGGCGTGGTCGCCGCTGCTCTGTGCCCTGGGGCGTTCGACGAGCGGGATGGCTGCCGCGCCGTGCGCATCGGCCCAGGACACGCTCTCGCTCTGGTCGCCAACTGGGGCGGGCCCCTTCGCAAAGTGCGTGGTCGCCAGCGGCGCGACGGCGGTTATGCCTACCGCCAGCCAACGCACGTAGATCGTCTTTACGAGACGCAGGCACATTCGAGCAATTAAAGTAACCCGCGTGCGGGCCGAAAGCAACCGCCCTGATGACGGCGGACGGCGAGGTCGGAGGGCGGGGCGAGAGTCGAAGCTAGGGCGCTCTTGAACGCGGCTGATGAAGTCGCGACAGGAAAGCTCCGCGCTACGCGGAGGGCGGTATCGCTTCAGCGGGCAGGCGAGCCGTCACGAACTGCCAGAGCTCTTCCGCGATCGCCAGTGCGCCCGGCGCTTCCTCGATGGTTGGGTCGGCTGGGCCCGGGTAGCGATACCGCGCGGCAAACGCCGACAACGGTGCCAAACGCTCGATCCACGGCGAAAACGAAGAGTCCAGCGCCGTGCACGAAATCGCCAGAAGCCGCAGATCGTGCACTTTTTCCAACTCGCCGCCGCCGTGGACAATATGCGCTTTCAACAACTTCTCAATCGCCTGCTGCGCGTGGTAACCAGCCACGTCCGTCATCGGGTCCGCTGTTTGCAGTGCCATGCCGGAAGCGCGCAGCTCTCGTTTGGCCTTCGTCAACCAGAGCCTGATCTCGGTGATTTCAGGCGGCATGGATTACTTTCCCCTTGGTTCTCACGGTGCGTTCGAAAGACGTTGGAAGAGCCGAGCGTTCTTCGAACTCCGCTCGCGTATATACCTGCACGTCTATGGGTAAGGGGATCCTGCCGAGGGCACGGTAGGCGATCGCATCGCGCGCGTAAGCATCGAGCGGACTATCTTCCACGACCACCAGGAGGTCGATGTCGCTGCCGCGACGCGGCGTGCCGTAGGCATACGAGCCGAACAGGTAGATCGCGACCGGCGAGAGCGCACCGCGCAGACGGCTGACGACCTCGCCCAAGGCGCTTTCAAGTTCTGCCTGACTCAGCACTCGCATGGTCAAGACCCAGAACAGTCACCTGCAAGCCACCAGAATTCTACTGTTTCTTCGCGATTTTGGCCCACTCATCTTTCAGCGTTACCGTGCGGTTAAAGACCAGGCGTCGGCTACTGGCGCCCGGGTTTCCGCTATCCGGGTCCACGCAGAAGTAGCCCAGGCGCTCGAACTGGT
>JAGPEO010000349.1 GCA_018056925.1 Phycisphaerae bacterium | reverse complement strand
GTAGTACCTCATGATTGGCTCCTATTCGTGTTAAACCTAATCCCCCGACACCAAAAACGCGGTTTACCACGTTCTCCAGGAACCTAAACTACCGCGGCGCGACCTCCGCTTCATAGTTTCACCCGTCGGTGGCCCTTACTCGCCCAACTCGGCCAAATGGTGCCCGATTGCGGCCAGCTTTTCCTTCAGTTCGACCAGCCGAGCGCGTTCCTTTTCCACGACGGCGGGCGGAGCCTTGCTGACAAACTCCCCGTTTGCGAGCTTGGCTTCAAGCCGCTGGAGGTGGCCGGTCAGTTCGTCGCGCTCCTTCGCCAGGCGCTTGCGCTCGGAATCCAAGTCAGCCAGGCCCGCGATCGGCACGTAAATCTCCAGCCCGGGGAAGACCTTCGTCGCCGACTCCGGCGGCTTGGTCAGGTCGGGGCCGATCTCGATGGCTTCGCATCGCCCGAGACGGCAAATCACCGCGGTCTGTTCCTGCAAGCCCGCAACCAGTTGATCCTTGGCGCGAATCAGCGCTTTGGGCAGCTTGCCGATGGCCGGCGTCTTCGCCGCGGCGCGCGTAGTGTTGATCCAGGCCAGGCTGTCACGCAGAGCGCGGATCACGTTCTGCAGCGCCGCCAAGTCGTCCTCAATCTCCGGCTCGCGCGGCCACGCGGCGGCATCCGGCCAAGCCGCGCGGATCAGCATCGGCTCGCCTTCGATCAGGCGCGTGATGCCGCGCTGCGGGGCGGCGGCGTTCAGCTTGGCCCACAGGGCCTCCGTCACGAACGGCATAATCGGGTGCAACAGCCGCAGGCTCTGATCGAGCACCCACGCCAGCACCTGCCGCGCGACTTGCGACGAGGCGTCCGTATGCTGCACCATCTCGCCGGCCGCCGAGCGCCCGAACAGGCGCGGCTTGACCAGCTCGAGATACCAGTCGCAGAACTCGCTCCAGAAGAAGTTGTACAGCAGGTTGGCCACCTCGCTGACCTGGTAGTGCTCCAGGCGCCGGTCGACCTCGGCGATCGTGGCCGCCAGGCGCGAGAGAATCCAGCGGTCCTCAAGCGCCAAGTCGGCAGAGGTAAGCGGCCGCGGCTGCGCGCCATTGAGGTTCTGCAACACAAACCCCGTCGCCGCCTGCCAGATTTTGTTGCAGAAGTTGCGGCCCAGCTCGAATTTCTCGCTGCTGTTGACGGTGCGCCCATCAGGCATTTTCACCGGCTTGACCGGCATGCGCACGTCCTGCGTCTCGGTGTCCATCTGGGCCATGGTGAAGCGCAGGGCGTCCGTGCCGTACAGGGTGATGATGTCCAGCGGGTCCACGCCGTTGCCCAGCGATTTGCTCATGATCCGCCCCTGGCCGTCGAGGATGATGGGGTGGATGTGAACGTGCTGGAACGGCACACGCCCGGGGAAATGCAGCCCGGTCATGACCATGCGCGCGACCCAGAGCGTAATGATGCCGCGGCCGGTGACGAGCGTGCTCGTGGGATAGAAGTAGTCGAAGTCCTCGGGAGAGGGATCAAGGGATCTAGGGATCGAGGGATCGAGAGGTTGGGCGCCGATGGCCGTGTCTTGATCGCTTGATCCCTTGCTCGCTTGATCCCTTACATCATGCGGCCATCCCAGCGTGCTGAATGGCCAAAGGGCGGAACTGAACCAAGTATCCAGTACGTCCGGATCTCGCTGCAACTGTTCGAGATCGCCGAACAGCTTGTCTACAAACTGCTCGGGGTCACGGCGCCATGCCTCGTCGGTGTACTGTGGCCAATCGAACTGAGCCTGCGCCGGCGTGAGCGTGTAGTAGTGGCGAAAGAGCCTGACCAATTCGGATCGATCGGGATGTCGGAGCACGACCATCAATAGGACTCTTTCGTCGAACCCACTGATGCCTGTCTCAGACAGTTCGTTGAGCTCTATGGGTTTCTGGCTTCCCATCCCGTACGCTTCTATTGCAACGAGTTCTTGAAAACTGCGATATCGAGCGACCAGCTTGAGTACCGCTTTGAACTCCTCGAACTGCTGCCGTGAATCCAGAACCCTGGTCCACACCGGTATCCGATGCCCCCACCAAAGCTGCCGGCTGATGCACCAGTCGCGCTTCTCGCCCAGCCAATCCAGATACGTCTTCGCATAACGCGCTGGGAAGAAGCGCACGCGGCCGTCGCGCACCGCCTCCATCGCCCGCTCGGCCAGATCGCCCATCTTCACGAACCACTGCTCGCTGAGCATGGGCTCGATCGGCGTCTTGCTGCGGTCGGAGTGGCCGACTTCCGTCTCGTACGGCTCGATTTTTTCCAGCAGTCCGAGCGCTTCGAGGTCGGCGACGACGCGCTTGCGGGCCTCGTAGCGGTCCAGGCCGACGTAATCGTAGAACAGCCCGGCAGCGCTGGACGGCTCGGCGGGCGTCCCGCCGTCCCGTTGCGTGCGCCCGTTTGCGTTGATCTTCCCATCCGGGGTGAGAATGTTAATGGGGGCTGCTTCGGGGTGCCGCTGGCCGAAGGCGTAGTCGTTCGGGTCATGTCCCGGCGTGACCTTCACGCAGCCGGTGCCGAATTCCTTCTTCACCAGGATCGCGTCGGCGATGATTGGGATGGGGCGATTCATCAGCGGCAGCAGGCAATAGCGCCCGATTAGATGCTGGTAACGCTCGTCGGTGGGGTGCACCGCTACGGCCGTATCGCCGAGCATCGTCTCGGGGCGCGTGGTAGCGATCGTGAGGTAATCGCGCCCCATTTTCGCATCCGCCGCCACGGCCCGCGCCAAAGCCGCCCGAACGGTCTCATCCGACAGCGTCTTGATCCCTTGATCCCTCGATCCCTTGATCCCTTCAAGAATCGGGTAACGATAATGCCACAGACTCCCCTTCACCGTCTCGTGCACGATCTCGTCGTCGGCGACGGCCGTCTGGAGGAAGGCGTCCCAGTTCACGAGGCGCACGCCGCGGTAGATCAGGCCTTCCTTGAACCAGCGGAAGAAGACCTCGTAGACCGCCCGGGCGCAGACCTCGTCCAGCGTGAAGCGTGTCCGCTGCCAGTCCAGCGAGCAGCCCATTTTGCGAAGCTGCATGAGAATCTGGCCGCCGAATCTCTCCTTCCATTCCCAGATTCGCTTGACGAGTCCCTCGCGGCCCAGCTCGTGTCGCGTCAGGTTCTGCTCTTCCTTCAGCCGGCGTTCGACGACCGCCTGCGTGGCGATGCCGGCGTGGTCGGTGCCCGGCATCCACAACGCCTCGAAGCCGCGCATGCGGGCATGGCGGATAAGGATGTCCTGGAGCGTGTTGTTCAGCGCGTGGCCGAGGTGTAGGGCCCCGGTTACGTTCGGCAGGGGGATGTCGATGACGAACGGACGCTTATTGGGGTTTGGGACGGCGTGGAAGTACCCGCCATCCTCCCATTTCTTATAAATTTCAGGCTCAACCGCATGCGGGTCGTAACTGCCGCCGTTGCTCATAATCACTCCGCTTCATCTTCGCCGGTTATTAGCGCCTAAAAGGGGCGATTGTATCCGTTCGGCCGGATTTGCCCAGCGGCCGCCAGGTCGTGTGGTGCCGTGGCCCTGGAGCGGCGCCGGCTGCCCCGGGAGTGACGCATGTGGCCCCCGGGGCCGCGCCCAGTGATTCCGGAGCCGCGTCGGGTGCCTTCCCGGCTGCCATGCCCAAGCCCGCGTTGCGGGCGCGGGCATGCCTCCGACAAATCGGCTCGATTCACAAACGGGCCGCGGAATAGAACGGTCACATCGCGTGTAGCGACGACGCAATACGCGCCGCGTGGGCATGCCCGCGCTTAGCGCTTGGGCATGGCA